>NZ_JBANBK010000035.1:0-81658 GCF_053572325.1 Bradyrhizobium sp. UFLA05-112
CTCCCTACGTTCCCGTCCAGCGGCGGCATTCTCATCTTGATTGACGCTGCACTCTCACTTTGATCGCCGCGCCGCAGGCCCGGCAGGCAGCCAGTTCGTTGTTTTGGATGAAGAAGCGCCAGGCCACGATCATCAACCCCGCGTTGGACATCCTCGGCCTTGCGCTTGATCGCCTTGCGCTGGTTTTTCAGCCGCGCTCCGCGACTTGCGAGATGGCAAGATGGTGCAGCTCGTTCAGGGCGATGTGGTCCTCAATAGGAAGCGAAACGATCCACGCCCGTGCGAGAGGCCCGCGTGTTTGGTCCCTTCGATGCGGCTCGTTACGTCGTCGCTGGTCTGCCACGCCAAGCGGTCATCAAGGTCCTCTTCGATCACCCCGGCTGCGTATAACTGATCAAGCAGGTCGGCAACTGCAAGGACGCTCGTTCCGTCGGTCGTGACCCGCATCACCAGCTCCGAGGCTGTGCAATTGCCGTACGCGATTTGATGACCAACGGAAGTTGGAGCGACATCGTCGAGCACCTGGTGTTCCATGTTGCGTGAGCGTAGATGGAAGGAGCGGTCTCCCGCTTTGTATTGCAGGTCGCTGCGGAAGCGGATCGGCAGGTCGGGGGCGGGGCTCTCGGACATATGCTGGTCGATCATTCTCTGCAGTCCCTCCCGGAACTCGTCAGGCGTCCTGAAGAAGCGTTCACCCACGATACGGTAGCCGAGAGGCCAGCGTTCGCTACCCGGCACCGGCGTCACCAGTCGTAAACGTCCCTGGGGCATATTTACCAGGAAGCCGGAAACACAGGCGATCGTCGTCTGGTCGCGCTCCAGCAAGGCGATTGCATCATCTTTGTTGCCAACCCTGAGCTTCTCCTTTCGCTCGCGCGCCCGCCCGGTGAGAGCCTTTGCGATCGGCGCCTCCTTGCCTTGCAGGATAAGTTCGACCCCCATCAGCTCCTCAGCCGAAAACGCCGTGTGTATCTGATTGAGATGTCTTGTGCACAACACGGAAAAACGATTCGTCGTAGTGCCATACCGGTTGAAAAGCTCGAGCACGCGCCTCGTGAGTGCCTCATCCTTGAGCGGCGCGGCCGTCGTTGTTTGCGGTAGAGCGCCCGTGATCTGATAGTAGTCGAACAGAAAGCGGTCGTAGTGTGGGTTGTCCATAGGATCAGTTGCCCAATAGCAGAAGCCAGTACGGGCTGCCGAACCAAACATCTCGGTCGCAATACCAACCACGCGACGCCAAACCTGTGCATGTTCTTTGCTGTATTCGTAATAGCCCTTGAAGCGATCTGCCGACAGGCCACAGAACCAGCAGCCGACGCTGCAGCCTTCGCTCAGCTCAAAAGCGATAATGGGGTGCGTAAACGACGGGGCCGATCTGCCCAATTCGTCGTCGCAGCGCCGGATTTGGCGTTCGCGCCAGGCATGAAAGCGCGGGTTGATTGTCGACATCTCGCCTCTGTTGCGCAGGAAGTCCCGATGGTGCAACATCTCGCGGGTATACTCGTCCCACATCTTAGCCAGCGGCCACGGGGCAGAATCCGACTTGAAGCGGTATTTAAGGTGGTCAGCGCGCCAGAGCGGCAGTATTTCCATCGGGTCAACTTCGATGCCGTAGCGTTCTGTTACCGCTCGAGGCGCATCGACGCTCTCCGAAAGCGCCCTGCGGAACTCCATATCGCCGGCAAGCCGCTCCATGAAGCGCTTGATGTGTGACAACGTGCGCCATTGCTCGGGGGTGCGGCGGTCGAAAAACTGTCGGCAGTGTTCGCCCTGACGGTACCGGTGAGCCGTCGCTGCATTTTGGAGGACTGACGGCATGATCCCCCCTGACGAAGTTTGCTTTCATCTCTCTGCGCACTTGGCTTCAACCGAACCAACGCGGCGAGAGCTAAAACTTACGTCACTCTACGACCACAATAACAACGACAACGACAAGAACGACCGCGGCGAAGCTCGGGGCCATTTCCGGGACTTGCACGGTGTTCATCGGTACGACCGTGGAGCTAGCCAACGCAGTGCTCTGTACAAGGCTCGTCGACGTCGCAACGCTCGAACCTTGCTTTCGGCCTGCAATCGCGTCGACCTTCTCAGTTGTGAACTCCCCTCGGTTAGGCAATGGGATGCAACTTTTCACCTCATCAAGCGTGATGTTGTAGCCGAGGCGGTTTCCCATCGCCACAATCGGTGCAAGTCCCGTGGCGCACGGTTTGAGGTTTTCAAGCAGACGACCGTTTTGCCCTAGATCGTCGACGAATCTCTCTACGTCAGTTTGCGACACAGCTAATCTCCGCGCGCCTTTTCCTAATGTTGCCTACCCATCCCTGCTGCCCTTACAAGCGATGACGTCGTAAACAAAGCAAGCGGCGTGCCGGCCTAGAATATTCTGCGCGGGTCGTTTGGTCGTACGTATTGTCAACTTGCAGACATGTTGTCTCCAACCCCACAATCGGGTTCCTCTAAAAATTGGCAAACCGAAGTTCTTCGCTCAGCAATTCTACGTGGTCGGCAGCGCAGTTGCGGATCCCGCCAGTCGTTTTCCTTCCGGGACATAAGGCGATCCGCGCCGCTCGAATCGGTATCGCTTCGGCCGATGCCTGGGGCCGCACGGTCAACGTAAAGCGACAGTCCGATCCTCTCATGCCAAAGGCTCTTGGACAGATCGCCGCAGCGGTCTGGGAGGATGTAAAAACCGGTAGCGCGAGGATCGCGTTTCAAGCTCTCCTGCCCGTGCACATCATGCTTTGCATATCGCGGCGCATGTCGGTATGGCGTGTTCCGACCCAATCCCTGACGCAGCCCGGAATCGGGATCATGCCCGTCAGAGAGGCTCAGGATCTGCAGCGCCTCACTGCAGACCAGAGACTGAAGAAGTACCGGGCGGCGGCCGCTGGGTAATACCGAGAAAATTGATTACGAAGCGCTAAGGAAAGGCGGCCACGATCCGGGGCCAACATTGCTAAAAAGCCAGGAGCACACATTCAAGATCGTGGTGGGGATTTTCGCCTCGGTTTCTCATTCGTTCGTTTGCTGAGGCCGATCGAGAAGATCAAGCGCAGTACCTATCTGCTCGAGCTGACGCTCAATGTTCTCGCGCTGCTCTTCGTCTTGGGTGGAATCAAGTTGCTCAATAAGCTTCTGCTTTCGGACCAGCAGATTTTTAATGACCGTCGTCATCTGATCTCCGTTACAGCTCGCGATCCATCGGCGATGCCTCTTTTTCCTCACCTTTGATCCAGCGCGTCCGCCGGCCGCGGTAGGAACCGTCGCGATGCTGAGAGACCACTTCGACAGGTTGGGCGGCGTTCAGGGCTCATGGTCGCTGCTAGAGCCGGCAGCTGCGCCGCAAGCAAACCGTAGAGAGGGCGACCTGACCATAGTGTACAGATAAGAACGACACTATTTGCTTAAAGAGGGTGGAGGCGTTTCCTTTGTGCGCGTTGGCAATATCGGATACTCGATCTTGGGCAGACGCCCGCTCAGTGAATTAAGAAACGCGACAATATCGTTCTGCTCCTTCTCGCTAAGCTTGGCACCGAGCTGGACTTCGCTCATGACTTCTACGGCGTCCTTGAGGCTCCAAACCTCGCCCGAATGGAAGTAGGGCGCCCGCAAGGCAACGTTGCGCAAGGGGGCGGCACGAAATACGTATTCGTCACTGGGCGCCCTAGTGACTGCAAACCGTCCCTTGTCGGCGGCGGGAAGCAGTTTGTTATCGGGCTTTTCGATCACACCAAATGGGAAAAAATCCTGTCCCCCAATATTGATTCCGTTATGACAGGAGGCGCATCCTTTGTCCATGAACAGCTTCAAACCCTTCTTTTGCTGATCATCCAGAGCCTTGGCATCGCCATTTAAGTACCGATCGAACGGAGCCGCCGGTGTCGTGAGGGTCGCTTCAAAGGCCTCCAGCGCTTTGGCGAAATTGTCGAAAGTAACCGGCGGTGTATCATCCGGGAACGCCAGTCTGAACAGATCGACATAGTCTTTCATCGAGTTCAACGTGTTCATCACGTGATCCGCCGTCGCATTCATTTCGACGCTTGCCTGAACGGGCCCTTTGGCTTGTGCCTTGAGATCCGGCGCGCGTCCGTCCCAGAATTGAGCGACATTAAACACGGCATTGTACACGGTTGGCGCCCGACGCACTCCCTTTTGCCAGGCGTGACCGACCGAGGTTGGGCCGGCATCGACCCCACCGGTGCCAAGATTGTGGCAGGTATTGCAGCTAATGATCCCGCTCGCTGAGAGGCGAGGGTCGAAAAATAGCATCTTGCCGAGCGCTGCTTTCGCGACTGTGACAGGATTGTCCTTAACTGCGGGGATCGCCGAGGGGATCGGTTTGAAAATTCGTCTCGCCGCCGTCATTAAATCGTCGTTCGCAATAGCATGAGATGAGACGAGCGCTAGAACGATAGCAATAGACACCTTGCGCATGAGACTTCCGGTTTCTTCGAGGCCGCTACCAAGCAACACGTCTTCGGGAGGGCATCCAATAAGATTGCCGGCCGTCATGCAGAAACTGAGCCAAGCCTCGCGAGCGAATGAATACGTGTTTTCCTGCTCGACGTCGGCTTCGCGACATGTTGGCAGCAGCCCGACACTGGGCGCTCGGCCTCGTACGAAGCGTATCGGTTTGTCCCTTCTTTCGAAGGCGCAAAGCACTTCTCTCACGGCACGCCAATTGCATAATACCCCGACATCGCGGGCCACTTTGGATGCCAGGAGAGCTAGGCGCGGCCCACCAGACGCCGCCGCGATTTGAGGTACGTGAAGCTGCAGGAGCTACGCGCGCCGCCTCGGCGAGGTGCTATTCCGCAACCAGCTGCGCGGCAGGTTGCCTGACGGCGGATAGCAACACAGGTTTCAGCCTTCCTTCAACGGCCAATCCGACAATTCTCGAGGATAACCATGAGGTATATATTTCGACACTGGTCCGGAGTGCTCTTATGCGCCGCGGTGTCGTTGTTCGCTGTTGCAAGCGTGCACGCGCAGGGGCGCCTCATCGAGCCAGCCTCGCGCGTCGTGCTCTGCGCCGAACACAGAAATAAGGACTGTCCAATTAATTTGTGGAGGGCAAACGTGATGGAGAATGGCAAGTTCTTCCCCGCCTTGGAGGGAGGACTGCTAGACCCGATCGCGCCGACTGATGTGCAGAACGCGGCGCCGCCAAGGGACGGCGTTATCGCAGGCAGCAGCGTACGCGGCGATGTGCCTTTGCTCGATGAGCAGACCCCGACGCGCTGGGAAAAAGTTCGGTTACGCCCCGGCGCAAAACAGAAGTTCAGGTGGGAATACAGCGCGGCTCACCTGACACGGCGTTGGAATTACTTCATCACACGGGTGGGCTGGGATTCGTCCTCTCCACTCGCTCGTAGCCAATTCGAAGTGAAGCCATTCTGCACAATCCAGAATCACGGCCAGCCGTTTTGGGATCCGAACGCCAACCTGATGCCCAAGGGGCCCACTGTGCATACGTGCTACCTGCCAAAGCGCACCGGCTATCACGTTATTTTGGCGGTCTGGGAAATCGCCAACAGCCCAATGGCGTTCTATCAAATCGTTGATGCGACGTTTGAGGAACACTAGGCGCGTCGAGCGCCGGCCGCTCCGATTGACGGCGAGGCGGTGTTGCCGTCGAAATGCCGCACTTAGCCGATTTGCACCGATCCACCACAGACAGTCTTTTCCAGCAAGGGAATCGCTGGATAAGCTGATTGCTTTCGACTGTTGAGGGGAGATGCGCAGGGGCGTCCAAAATATGTGTACCGACTAGTTCTATTTACTTCTGTCATGGCGCACGCTAAATCGCATTATGGGCAACGTAATATTTTCCAGGAGGCCCTTTTTCGAACTGCTGAGGCGAATGAATGCAGATGGGACAGAAGGGCAAGACTCCGCAGAAGGCGGTCCGCGCTGGTCGCCCTCCGAAGGAGTTGGCTGCCGAGGTGGACGAGCGCATCCTCAATGCCGCACGTGAGCTGTTCCTGGCACGTGGACTGGCCGGGGTCAGCGTCGGGGAGATTGCGCGCCTTGCTCGTGCCAGCAAGGGAACGATCTATGCACGTTTTTCAACAAAAGAGGCGCTGTTCGCTGCAATCGCGATGCGCAACGCGCAGAAGGTGCGGGAAGGATACGAAAGCGCGGTGCCATCGGGCGACACGCCCGAGGAGCGATTGATGGTTCTCGGGAGCGAGATACTCAAGCATGTCCTGGCCGCAGATAGTGTCGATTTCCTTCGTCTTGCGGCGACCGAAGCGCGCCGTTTCCCTGATCTGGCCAAGGTAGAGCGAATGATGCGCGAACGCGGCATTCATCACACGGCTGGCGTCTTGGAGGACGTGACTGGCTCGAAGCATGGCAAGGCGTGCGCCGCCTTCGCTCCGCAACGCCTGACCAAGACGGCCCAGTTCTTCCTGGATCTCGTCGTCGCACCGCTCGTGATGCGGGCGGTGTTCGGCGAAGATCCCAAACGGCTTAGGGCGCAGATTCGTGGCCATGTGGCGGAGAGGGTTTCGTTCTTCCTCGCGGCCTCCCGCGCCAGTGAGCCCGGTCAATAGCAATCTACGCCGTCCGGCTCTTGCGGGAATTCGCCCCGGGTTCGGTCTTTCACCGTCCACTTCTATTCTGTCGCACCCTTGGCTCTCGCGAGGCCATACGCCCGCACGCCCGCACGCACCAAACGGCGGGGCCCGAACGCTAGCGTTCGCGAATCGGCGGCTTGGCGCCAGTCTTGCTTTTGATTCCCAATCTTTGTGGTTTGCGGGGGCTGACGCCGCCCGGCAGTCAAGGCGCCGGATGTGACACTGCGAGCAAAGCCGGATTTGGACTTGTGGGAGGAATGATGCGGCGATCAAAGAATAGTACCTCGCGGTACGGTTAGTTGACAGGTTAGCGCAATATCGGTACCGAACCGTACGGTTCTATTGTTGGTCAGGAGAGAATGTCGTTTTTCGCTAATCACGTACCTTTGGTGGCAGCACGGCGCGGCGAAAGGAGTGTGATTGCCAGGCATCCCGTCACATTTCGGCTCGGATGCTTGCGCTATTTGGCGGGCGTCGTCGCGCCTGCCTTATTGCTCGCCTCTTGCGCGGTCGGATCGAACTTCGTTGCGCCCGAAGCCCCGGCTGTCGAGCGCTACACGCGGGAGCCTCACGTGGCCGCGACGGACAGCACCAAAACGCTCGGCGGCAATTCGCAGTCCTTCTCGCCAGGGGAGGACATCTCAGGCCTCTGGTGGACACTCTTTCGTTCGCGCAAGCTCACGGCATTCGTTGAAGAGGCTGTTCGGAACCATCCCGATATTCAGTCTGCCGAATTTGCCCTCCGCGCCGCCCGGGAGACTGTGCTTGCCGAACAGGGGGCCTTGTTTCCGCAAGTAACTGGGACCGGGTCGGCAGCACGCGAGCAGGGGGCGCTCTACAAGCTCTTCAACACGTCGGTCGGCGTCTCCTATGCGCTCGATATCTGGGGTGGCACACGCCGGCAGGTCGAGGCGCTCGAGGCGCAGGCCGACTACGAGGCGTTCAAGCTGGAGGCGACCTACCTGGCGCTAACCTCAAACGTGATCACAGCAGCGATCACCGACGCCTCGCTGCGGGACCAGATCTTAGCGACTGAAGAGATCGTCAAGGCAGAGACGGATCAGCTGGCGCGTATCCAGCATCAGTTCGAGATCGGCGCGGTCTCTAAGTCCGATGTGCTGTCCCAGGAATCGACGCTTGCGCAGGCCAAGGCGACGCTGCCCCCGCTGCAGAAGCAGCTCGCGCAGCAGCGCAATCAGTTGATGGCCTATCTTGGGCGGCTGCCGAGCGAAGATCGCGGCGAGCATGTCATGCTTGCCGAACTGCGTTTGCCTGGACGGCTTCCAATATCCTTGCCTTCGGAGCTCGTCCGCCAGCGTCCGGACATCCGTCAGGCTGAGGCGACGCTGCATCAGGCGACCGCGACCGTCGGTGTCGGTGTCGCGAACCTTTTGCCGCAGATCACGCTGTCCGGCAGCTACGGTGCAAGCGGAACGGGCAAGCTGTTTTCGCCCGGGACGATCGTCTGGGATGCGACCTCCACCATCACGCAGAAGGTGATCGACGGTGGCGCCCTCTATCACACCAAGGAAGCCAACGTGGCGGTCTTCGAACAGGATACGGCCGCCTATAAGAGCACTGTGATCACTGCGTTCCAGAACGTTGCGGATTCGCTGCGCGCGATCCAGTACGACGCCGCGACGCTAAAGGCGCAGGCGGAAGCCGAGAGGGCGGCATCCGACAGCCTTGCGATGTCGATCGAGCAATTCAAGACCGGCGCAGTCCCCTACGCCAACATCATCACGGCCCAGCAATCCTATCTCAACGCGCGGATATCGCGCATCAAGGCGCAAGCGGCGCGCTTCGCCGATACCGCGGCCTTGTTCCAGTCGCTTGGCGGCGGTTGGTGGAACAGGGCCGACCAGGCCGCCTATGCCTTGCCTCGCGCTAATCCCGGTTATTTCGCCGGTCCCACCCGCTCAACCCAGGAAGCAGTGCGATGACCAAGCGCATGATGATCATGCTGGCCGTGATGGCCGTCCTGTTCGGCGGCCTCTACGGATTCCAGATCTTCAAGGACATGATGATCCGCAAGGCCATCGGGGCCATGACGAACCCGCTGCAGACCGTCTCCACGGTGGTTGCTACGACCAAGCCATGGCGATCCACCCTTTCCTCTGTCGGCTCGCTCCGCGCCGTTAACGGTGCCGATCTCGCGCTGCAGACTTCCGGAATCGTGCAAAGTATCCAGTTCAGTTCCGGAAACGAGGTGGCGGAAGGCCAGCCGCTGCTGCAGCTCGTCGCGACCGACGACGTCGCCAAATTGCAATCGCTGCAGGCGACCGCCGAGAACTACGCGATTGTGGTCAAGCGCGACGAGGAGCAGATCAAGTTCAACGCCGTCAGTCAGGCCACGCTCGACAGTGACAAGGCCAATCTGAAGAATGCCAGAGCCCTGGTCGACCAGCAGAAGGCCATCGTCGAGCAAAAGACGCTCAAGGCGCCATTTGCCGGGCGGCTCGGGATTCGAGCCGTCGATATCGGCCAGTTTTTAAGCGCCGGGACGACCATCGTAACCTTGCAGAGCCTCGATCCGATCTACGTCGATTTCTTTCTGCCGCAGCAGGCGCTGGCCTCGATCGTCATCGGCCAGGATGTCACCGCGACCGTGGATGCCTTCCCCGACGAACGCTTCTGGGGCCAGATCTCGGCGATCAACGCCAAGGTCGATAGCTCCAGCCGCAACATTCAGGTCCGGGCGACTATCGCGAACAACCCCGCGCGGCTGCTCCCCGGCATGTTCACCAAGGTAGAGATCGAGGTCGGCAAGCCCGAAGAAATCGTCACCGTTCCGCTCACGTCGATCGTCAACAACGCCTATGGTGACCTGGTCTATCTCGTGGACAATGTGCACGACGGGCAGGGCGCCGCGCGGCAGATGTTCGTCAAAACCAAGCCGGCGAAGGGCGACCGCATCGCCGTGACCGACGGCATCAAGCCCGGCGAGACCGTCGTGATCGCGGGCCAGATCAAGCTTCGCAATGGCATTCCGGTGAGGATCGACAATTCCCACATTCCGCTGACCGAGGCGGCGCCGACAATCGTCGACCAGTGAACGCGGCACGAGCAGTAAGAGCCGATACGATGCGCTTCACGGACATCTTCATCCGTCGCCCGGTGCTGGCCCTTGTGGTCAGCGCGCTGATCCTGTTCCTCGGACTGCGGTCGATGACCTCGTTGTCGATCCTGCAGTATCCCCGTACCCAGAACGCGATCGTTACCGTGACAACAACCTATGCCGGCGCGGATTCCGACATCATCACCGGCTTCATTACCACGCCGCTGGAGAACGTGATCGCCCAGGCCAACGGCATCGACTACATGAATTCCAGCAGCACCACCGGCACCAGTACCATCACGGTGAACCTGAGGTTGAACTACGACCCCGGCAAGGCGATGACGGAGATCAATGCCAAGGTCAATTCCGTCCTCAATCAGCTTCCGGCCGGCACCCAGCAGCCCACGCTGACGCTGAAGGTGGGCCAGACTATCGATGCGATGTACATCGGGTTTGCGAGCGATGTGCTTGCTCCCAACCAAATCACCGACTACCTGACCCGCGTCGTGCAGCCCAAGCTGCAGGCCGTGCCGGGCGTCCAGACCGCCGAGTTGATCGGAGGCAAAAAGTTTGCCCTGCGTGCCTGGCTCGACGCCGATAAGCTTGGCGCCTATGGCCTGACGGCGAGCGACGTCTCCACCGCGATGTCCGGCAATGATTATATCGCCGGCCTCGGTTCGACGCGGGGACGGCTCGTTCAGGTTGATCTCTCGGCCACGACCAACCTTCATTCGCTCGAGCAGTACCGCAACCTCGTCATCAAGCATGTGAACGGCGCGATTGTCCGACTGAAGGACGTGGCGAACGTGACGCTCGGCAACGACGACTATGACAGCTCGGCCAAGTTCAACGGCAAGACGGCCGTCTACCTCGGCATCCAGGTGGCGCCGACCGCGAACCTGCTCGAGGTCATTAAGGGGGTGAAGAGGGTCCTTCCCGACATCAGCGCGAACCTGCCGAACGGCATCACCAGCGAGATTCTCTATGATTCGACGGAGTTCGTGAACAGTTCGATCGATGAGGTCGTCCATTCCCTGGTCGAGGCGGTTGTCATCGTGACCCTTGTCGTCTTCCTCTTCCTCGGCTCGTGGCGGTCGGTGCTGATCCCGGTGATCGCGATCCCTCTGTCGCTGATCGGCACCTTCACACTCATGCTGCTGATGGGATTCTCGATCAATCTCCTGACGCTGCTGGCCCTGGTACTCGCGATCGGGCTCGTCGTCGATGACGCCATCATCGTCGTCGAGAGCGTCCATCGCCTGATCGATCAGGGCACGCCGCCCGTCGAGGCGGCAATCCAATCGGCCCGCGCGCTCGGCAGTCCCATCATTGCAATGACCGTCGTCCTGATCGCGGTGTACGTTCCGGTGGGCTTCCAGGGAGGTCTTACGGGCGCTCTGTTCACGGAGTTCGCCTTCACGTTGGCCGGGGCGGTCACTGTGTCGGCAGTCATCGCGCTAACCCTGTCGCCCATGAACTGTGCCTGGCTGCTGCGCCGGACCGAGCGGGATGCAACGAATTGGGAGGCGCGCCTGGTACGCAGGATCGATCACGCGCTGGAGTGGCTGACTGCTGCCTATCGCCGCCGCCTCGAATCCATTTTTGCCACTAAGGTCGTCGTGGTGGTCTTCGCGCTGCTGCTGCTCGGCAGCATTCCCTGGCTCTATGCGAATTCGAAGAGCGAACTGGCGCCCGACGAGGATCAAGGTGTGATCCTTACAATGACCAATTCGGCGCCCTCGGCCACTCATGAGCAACGCCAGTTCTACGAGCAACAGCTCTACGACCTCGTCGCAAAGCGTCCTGAAACGGGGGTTGTCTTCCAGATCGACAGCCCCGCGCAGGCTATCGCCGGCTGGGTGCTCAAGCCGTGGGACAAGCGTACTGTGTCCACCGGTACACTTCAGTTCGAATTCCAGGAGCTGCTGAACGGCATCGCGGGCACGCGTTCGGTGGCGTTCCAGCCGCCGCCACTGCCGGGCAGCAACGGCCTGCCGATCCAGTTCGTCATTGGCACGACGGGCTCGTTCAGCGAGCTCGACGAGGTTGCTCGGAACTTCATGGCGGAGGCGGTCAAGACCGGGCAATTCATCTTCCTCGACGACGACCTCAAGATCGACAAGCCGAAGAGCACCGTCGTGTTCGACCGCGACAAGGCCGGCGATCTCGGCCTGAAGATGAGCGACCTTGGTGGCGCGCTGGCGACCATGCTGGGCGGCAATTACGTCGAGTATTTCAGCCTGGATGGCCGCTCCTACAAGGTAATCGCGCAGGTTCGGCAGAACGACCGCCTCACCGCCGAGCAACTACTGAGCTACCAGATCCGCACCAGCAACAACACAATGGTGCCGCTGGCGACGGTCGCCCACCTCGAGAATAAAGCCGCTCCGCAGGCGCTCAACCATTTCCAGCAGATCAACGCCGCGACCATTTCCGGCGTGGCGATGCCGGGCGTTGCGATGGGGGATGCGCTCGCGACCTTGAAGGCTCTCGCCAAATCCCTTCCAGCGGGCTACTCGACCGACTTTGCAGGCGCCTCCCGCCAGCTCGAGCAGGAATCGGGCGGCTTCGTCACCATGTTCCTGTTCGCGCTGATCATCATCTATCTTTCGCTTTCCGCGCTGTTCAATAGCTTCCTGGATCCCCTCATCATCCTGATATCGGTACCGATGTCGCTCGCCGGCGCACTGATCTTCATCAGCGTTGGCATCGGCGGCGCAAGTATCAACATCTACACTCAAGTCGGGCTCGTCACCCTGATGGGTCTCGTCAGCAAGCACGGGATTTTGATGGTGGAGGTGGCGAACGAGTTGCGCGCCGAGGGCAGGAGCCGCACGGAGGCCATCATCGAGGCGGCGACGATCAGGCTGCGGCCCATTCTCATGACGACAGCGGCCATGGTGCTGGGCGTGCTGCCGCTTGTCACGGCAAGCGGTGCCGGCGCGGTTTCCCGCTACAACATGGGCCTTGTGATCGCCACGGGCCTATCGATCGGAACGCTCTTCACCCTGTTCGTGGTGCCGGTGGCCTACTCGCTCATCGCCCTTCGCGGGCGGGAAGGCATAGCAGAGGCTTCGAATTGAAGCATTCTGGTCCGGTTGTGCGCCGGAGAGCTGCTGAGGACGGATAAGGGGTCCAGCCTGGCATTTGGGTGTTCATCGAGATGCCTTCAGGTTAATGCGTTGTGCTGCCGGGCTTACTTGAGATTTGGCGTCGACATGGAAGGGGGACCCGGGACCCGGTGCTCGTTACCGGCTTGGTGTCCGCCGCTGGCAGATGCCGTGGTTGATGTCTGGCAGCTCCACGATCACGGCTATAGGCGCAGCAACTGGGCGGACCTGCGATCTCGTGATGTGTCCCCGGCTCCGTACCGACGCCGATGATCATTTGTACTCTTCTAATCGATCAAAGCCCGCGCTCTTTCCGACCCCCCGCATGAGGCCCGGCGGGAAAGAGCTGGGGCAGGACGCCATCCCTTGCCGTCGGCGCATGGATTTCCAACGCCCTCCACCAGCAATTGGTGACGCACGTGTTCGTCGTAGGCGACAAGCACCTCGATTCGGATGTGCTTTTGGCGTCAATGGCAGCCTGACCCGTGAAGTCGTCCGCCAGCCGTCCTGTCATGCTACAAGGTGATCCATAGCCCGCAGCGCGACGGTGTTGGCCTGCAAAACGGAAGTCATCAGACCACCGTCTTAGGCAGCCATGGCGCAACTTCGCGGTCGCGCTCGTGCGACCAGATCAAATTACTCCCGTCGGCCCTAATCCGACCGGTACGCAGCGCCCCCCTCTTGTGAATGCATGCAGCGGTTGCAATTTTTGCGGTCTGGTTGCTGGCCACGAATGGAGAGATCGAGGGCGACGATTGCCGCACCGAACGGCTACGACTGCTGCTGTTGCTGGTGCTTGCTGACGATGACGGATCCGGCGGCGACCGACAAAGAGGCGTTCCGGGCATTCCCGTGTTGCGGCGGACGTTAGTTAATATTCCCGATCGGGAACTTTTCTAAAAAATGGAATGTCTGTTACCGATCGGGAATATTTTAGGGGAGTCGCGGGGTCTTTGTTCCCGATCGGGAATTTTTGGATCACCCACTTGATTTTATTCCCGATCGGGAATATTTAGGCTTTTGGTCTCTGAAATTTACCGATCGGGAAGATGGCCTCAATCACAACATCCCAAGAGTACGGTGCATTGATTCGCCAGAAGCGTAAGGCTCTAGGGCTGACTCAAGACGAGCTCGCCGAACGCTGCGGCGTTGGCGTGCGATTTATCGTGGATCTGGAGAGCGGAAAACCCTCCTGTCAACTAGGCAAGGCATTAACCGCCGCCGCCGAGGTTGGATTGCGGTTGGGGGATGTTCCAGCATCCGTCGGTCAGACCCTCGCGCCACCGGACGAAGACGATCCGCTCTCCCACATCCCAACGTTCAAATGACCCCATGCCCGAAATCTACTTTGACCGACTGAAGGTGGCGACGATAGCCGTTGCGAACGAACGCGTCCAAATGCGTTACGAATCATCTTGGCTAACGCGACGCGGAGCCTTCCCGATCTCTCTCTCCATGCCGCTCGGTCCGGACCCCGTCGACCACGACAGGATCATCCCCTGGCTCGCCAATCTTCTTCCCGAGAGCCATCTCTCGGAAATCGGACAACAAATCGGTGTAGCTCCTCAAGATATCCTGGGCTTGCTCGAACACATTGGTCGCGATACGGCGGGCGCTCTTGCGATCGGTGCGCCTCGTCCCCAGCGAGACGAATTCCGCCCTGTCGCCAAGGAAGCTGATCTAGAGCGGATCATCAACGAACTTCCGCAGAAGCCCTTCCTCGTCGGCGAGCACGGGGTCTCGATGTCCTTAGCCGGCGTGCAGGACAAGCTTCCGTTAAGCCTTATCGACCGAAAGCTCGCCATCCCTCTCAACGGGACACCTTCGACGCATATCATCAAACCCGACAGCGATCGCTTGCCCGGCAACGTTCACAATGAAGCCTTCTGCCTGAAGCTTGCGGAAATGATCGGATTGGATACCGCCAAGGCAACAACCGGCCGAGCGGGAAAAAGGCTCTACCTTCTGGTCGAGCGCTACGATCGTCTCAAGACGTCGGAAGGCCAGATCGTACGCGTGCACCAAGAGGATTTCTGTCAATTGCTTGGGTACTTCCCAAGCTCAAAATACGAATTCACCTCTCCTTCCGTCAGGAGCGGTCCGGGTCTCAAGGCGTTGTTCGACGGTGCCGCTCGTTTCATTCAGCCAGGTGCCAGACTGGCGCTTATGGATGCCGTCATCTACAACATCTTGATCTGCAACGTCGACGCTCACGCCAAGAACTATTCTATCCTGATAGGTGCGAGTGGGTCGGCGAAATTCGCGCCGCTCTATGACCTTATGTGCGGCGAAGTCTATCCTAAGATCACGAAGCGGCTGGCGCAGGCCCTCAACGGTCGAAGGGAAGGTATCCACGTTCACGGCTCCGATTGGCAGCAACTGGCAAGACAGGTATCGCTGAGCCCAGCTCGAACCCTCAAACGAGTCGAAGAACTTTGCGAACTGGTCAACGCGAATGCCGACGCGGCAAAAGATGCAATCGCATTATCGCCTGTAGGGTCGCACCAAATGCTCGATCGGATCGCGTTCGAAGTGAAGAAACGGGTCAAGCGAATTCGCAGCCAACTATCGAAACTCGATCAATCTCATCCAGATGGACATGAAGAAGTAACGGCCGATAACTAATGAAGTCCGGTCGTCCTCAGACGTTTTGGTGCTACGTCTCAAAATGCCGGCGCTCCCGCTTCCTACGAAGTTGTCCAATAAGAATCAAGCCAAGGACTTGGACTGCACGCTTTAAGTATTAGTCCTTTTTCACAAACGGCCGATGATCGCAGCCTCAGGCCGATTGCGAAAGTCGCCCAGGTTGCTTGATGCGACAAATCAAAGCCGATCGTAGAAAGCTGACATTGTTTTGGTAACCTTTTCGGATGAATTGGCGCGAAGATTGGAGACGAAATATTTGGCTCTCCAATCAAAGTTTAGCTATGCATGCGATGTCGTGTGGCCTCATGCGATGCGGGACGCCTCCTGTAACATGATCTCGCGCATCCAGATGCTTGCCTGATCATTGTTGTGAAGCGCCGGCCATTGCACGGCTTCGCTGAAGGCTGGAAGCGGCAGTGGAAGATCAACGATCCGCATCCGCATCGTCGCCCCGAAATGTCGCGCCAGCCGTGAATGCATGGTCGCGATCCGTTCGGTGCCCAGCAGTAGCGGAGGGATCATGCTGAAGCTCGGCACCGAAACCTCGATACGCCGCTTGTGATCATGCTCGAGCAGGAGCCATGCCTCGATCGAAGGCTTGAGCGTTCGTCCGAACTGCGCCGCAACGTGTCCCATCGACATGTACTGCTCGAAGGTGAGCTTGCGTGAAAGCTGCTTGTTCGTGTGACAGCCCACGCACACCAGCGTCTCGTCAAACAGCTTTGCCTTGGGGTGCACGTCTGACATGTACATTTCCGGAAAGATCAGGAAATCAACCTCGCCGCGCTGAAGTGGCTCGTCCGGTTGGTCGTCAAACGGAATCAGCTCGAATGTGATCCCGGGGGCCTCGCGCGCAACACGCGCGATCACCGTCCGAAAGAACACCAAAGTCATGAAATCAGACAGAATGATCCGGAAGCGGCGGTTCGATTTGGCCGGGTCGAACGTATCACCCTTGGTCACGGAAAGCTGGATGTGCAGCAACGCTTCGCGGGTCGGCGCAGCCAGCGTTTCGGCAAGCGGCGTCGGAACCAGTTCGCGGCAGCGCATCGTGAAGAGATCGTCGCGGAAGTAGGCACGCAATCTGGCGACCGCCGCGCTCATCGCCGGCTGGCTCAAATGGATGCTTCGCGCCGCCGCAGTGAGGCTGCGCTCGGTCATCAGCGCGTTGAGCGCGACAAGGAGGTTCAGGTCGAGACCTTTGAAGCGCATGATGAGGCATCCACGAATAGATATGGCTCATAAACACAATCGATTGTACCCATGCCTCACGGTATCACAAGCTGCAAAAAATACGGGGAGGACATTCATGGCTCAGACCGACTTCGATGTGGCCGTTATCGGCTATGGACCGACGGGCCTGACCGCGGCATCGCTCCTGGGGCAGCTCGGCCACCGCGTCCTGGTCGTCGAACGATGGCCGTCTCATTATGGTCTTCCGCGATTGACGCATATCGATAGAGAGACCGCGAGGCTGCTCAGCTTCGCATGCGACATCGAGGAGGCGCTTAGGGATTCATCGCCGATCGAATCCTACATTTTTTATAATGCAAAAGGAAAGCGGCTGGTCGATGTCGTCGACATCCCCAGCCTACCGATGGGATTTCCTGCGCATATCTCGATTCATCAACCCGATATCGAGGCGGCGATCGACCGCAAGATGCGCAGCTTGCCGAACGTCAAGGTACGCCAAGGGGTGAAGCTCACCGGCTTGAAAATATCAGCCGGAAACGTCGAACTCTCGCTAAAAGCAGGCGACGTCGCGGAAACCGCGCACGCGCGCTACGTCTTTGCAGTCGATGGCGCCAAGAGCTTCGTCAGGTCCGCGCTCGGGATCGAACGCGACGATTCCGGCTTCAACGAGCGCTGGCTCAATATCGACGGGGAGCGCACGCGGCCGCTTCCTCCAAGCTTCGAGGAAACAAAGCAGTATTGCGATCCGGCACGAGGCCACATGTTCCTGCCGATCGGCACAAATCGTCAGCGGTTTGAATTTGCGCTGCTGCCGGACGAGGACACCGTCGAGATGGAGCGGGCGGAGCGCGCGTGGAGAATCTTGAAAAAGTATCACGATGTCGGCCCGGACGACCTTCGGATCATCAGGCAGATCGTCTACACCTTCGAATGCCGGATGGCGCGAAGCTGGCGCAGCGGGCCAGTGCTCTTGGGAGGTGACGCCGCACATACCATGCCGCCCTATCTCGGGCAGGGCGCTTGCTCCGGTATCAGGGACGCCACGAATTTCGCCTGGAAACTCGATCTTGTGCTCCGGAATGTCGCATCACCGGAAATCCTTGAGAGCTACGAGCCCGAGCGCCGTCCGCATGTCGCGCACATCATGCGTACGGCGGTGATGTTGGGGAAAATCGCCAATACACATAGCCGCACGGTAGCGTTCTTCCGTGACCTGGCTTTCCGGTTCAACCTGGTCCCGCCGCCGCCGCCATTTCCTTCCCTTTCTGCCGGCATCATTCAGGATGACCGTCGCGGCGCCCGGGGAAAGGCGGTGGGCTCGGTGCCGCCGCAGGGGCGGGTCAGGATCGGCGATCGAGTTGCAAGGCTCGACGACCTCGTCGGTTACAGTTTCGCGCTGATTGCTGAACACAATCCAGCGGCTATTCTTGGTCCATCGCGGATGGGCTTTCTTAGGAGCCTCGGCTGCCGCGCATTGACGCTCGCCGACGATGCCGGCGCCGGCGTCGAACGCTTGCTCGATATCGATGGAACCTATTCGTCCTATCTGGCCGAAAAGAACGCTGCCGCGATGCTCATCCGTCCGGACACCAATCTGTTTGGCTTTGCCGCCGGGCTGAAGGACGTCGCCGACCTTGTGGAAAATCTCCAGCAGAAACTGTCGTGGCGCACAACGGCATTGGCAGCGTGAACATGACCATATCTGAAGAACAGGCCAAAGAAATCGAGGCCCTGTGCCGGGCGATGTCGCTCTCGCGCATGGTCGACTATGGCATGACGCGCGAGAAGGCACAGCTCGCACATCAGCGGGTGCGCGAGGGGAGGGCCTGGGACCTCGTGCTTGCGGAGATGGCGCAAGAGGAGCAACGCCTTGCTGAGGCAACCAGTGACGTAGCGCTTGCCCGCGAAAGCTGGCACGCCGCTGCCGTGAGCATAATCTTTGCTCAAATGGCCTTTAATACGGATGGCGAGCGAAAGCGGGAGCTCTATCGCCGGATGACCCAGTGCTTCGCGCGCTTTGCTGCGCTGTCAAAATATCCGGCGACGAAGGTGGAGGTGTCATACCGGCAGGGGTCGCTGTTTGGATGGCACTTTCGAGCGGTTCAGGAGCGGAGCGAACCCCTGCAAGCGTGATTGTGTTCGGGGGTATGAGCGGCTGGTCCACGGCCTATCGGTCGATGGCCGAAGCGCTCTGTCTGCAAGGAATCGACTGTTTCCTGGTAGATGCTCCAGGGCAGGGCGAGAGCAGGCTTGAGGGAGACATCCTCGCCGATGACGACGTCGCAAGCGGCAAGCGCCTCGCCGGCGACGATAGTATAGAAGCCGATGACGTCCTGGCCGGCTAACGCAACGTAGGTCTGCGACGAGTTAGATTGTTGGGCCTGAAGAGCATGCCGGATCAAAAAACGATCAAGCTCGGGTTGCCTGCAGGTGAATGGCTCAACAGCGTGGGTGCGATCCAGCTTCTCGATACGGAGCGAATCCTTCACGGCTCGCTTTTCGCATCGAAGACAGACGGTTCACGAAAGAGACGTTCGAGGCGCGAATGCCGGCGGGGAGGCGCATCGAGAGCGGCGATATAGGCATCCCACTTCTTGCCACCAAGCGTGAAGACACGACGATCGGCAAGCCGCTCCTCGGCTTCACTCAGCGCGGTCTCAAGCACAAATTCGCTGACGGATTTGCGTTGGGCCGTCGCCGCTGCCTGCAAAGTCTGCTTTGCTGCCCGGCTCAGCCGTAAATCAAGCTTTTCTGTTCGGTTGGTGCGTTGAACCATTTTCCACCTCTAAAGCCAACGATATCACCCTTCGCCAGACAATGTCACGACAAATGGAGCTTTCCGAGAATTGAACATAGGTAGATATAAATAAGCTATAGCCGCCTCCGAACTCAGACGAAAGCGCTGGGCTGGGCCCTTGATGATTATTTGCCGCGAGCGATTCCGCAGCAGCAGTCAGCATCAAGTCGCGATTTCCTGCAAACGCAACCATCAGGTCACGAGCGCCAGGTTGCCCAAGGATTTCGTCTTGTCGGCATCAGTGGTCGAAAACCAAGGGGGCCGATGCATCGCGACCGGATACTCATGTTGGCGGCGCGAGGTTTGCATCCCGCTTTTGAACCGATTTGGGCAGACATCAAGAGCCGGCAGGTCGGTGAGGTCGACCTCGAATATATCCGTACCGAGGCGTGAGAGCGGGGCACTCACGATGAAGTCAATCTCACCTTCTGCGTAGATCAGCTTCAAATAGTGCGCGGCTTCGTCCCACGTCTGACAATTCCAAACCTCAGTTACTCTTGGTGACATGACGCCGAGATATTGCGGATCGTCGATAAATGCATCGATGTCTTTGCTGAGTCGATGATTAGCATGCAGCATCAGAGCGGTGCCGCCACCCAAAATCCATTCGGGAACAGCCTGACCCTGCTGCTTGAGTTCCTCTAGTCCCACGATGGTCCGACTAGGCAGCTGGCGCCAGTTGCTCAAGAACCGCCTCCAGACGTGGGCTTGCCTCTCCAGTCGCAGCCTTCACTGCTCGATAGGTCTTCACAAGGTCCGACTTGGAAACACCGTGTATCGCGGCAAATTTCAAAATAAGCTCCGGTCGAACGTCCGTAAAGAACGTCGCTACATGGACATGCCATGACCCAGTGCCGCTCGACGCAAGGTGCTTTGCGAGTTGAGCCGCCGATATGACTTTCTTGTAAGGTGCATTGGTAGTGCTTAGAACCAACTCGTCCACCTCTCGGTCAGGAATCGATTGTCGCACCGAATGGCCCATCTCTTCGGACGCTTTTATCTTGAGCACGTCTTCGAGCTTGCATCGGCGATGCTTGCCCTCGTAGCGGAAGGGAAGCTCTCCGGCCTCCATCTTACGGACCACCATGGGGCGCGAAATGCCCAAAATCTTACCCGCATCCCCTGGCGAGAGCTCTCTGTCGATCGGAACAATGGCAACTCCAGAATGCTTCAAGGTCAGCTCAGTAAGCTGGCGCAGCAGTTTGAGCATCACACCGTCGACCTTCAGATCAGCGGATTGCTTGCGAGCAAATTTGCCAAGCTGCCGCGCCACGGCCTCAGCGTCTCGTCGCGCCGCCTGGCCAATCCTTTCGACTTTCGTTTGTGCAGGCGCCACAGCGAGCCTCCATTCGCTCAACTGAAATAACTGAAAATGGTTCGATTTTCAACCTGTACCCGATTTTTTGGTCGGTGCTTGGTTATCTCAGCAAGTCATTGTTGTATCGAGGTAATATCGGGTGAAAAGGGCTTCCGTTGGGCTGGTTCGAGGGGATAATTGTTGGGTCAGCTGTCGTCCTGCGTCCGATGGTCGTGGCCAGGCACGGTAATCTCTTAACGCGTGCACAGGGCCCGAAGTGCGCTCGCATGAAGGCGGAGACCACGGGAGGGGCTCGCTGCCGATCCCAAAATTACTGACCCAACCCCGGGCGATCGGCGGCGCGGCCTAGAGAACGGGTGATCGTGGAAAGCCGCCGGCGCGCTGCGCGTCGGCAGCACGACGTGACAAATAAGCGCCCGGAGGTCGAGAACCAAATCTGCGCATGCCGGATGATCGCGGGAAGCTTAGCCTAAGGCCTATCGAGCAGAAAGACGGCGCATGGCGTTCAACTATGCTCATTATCGCCATGGTTGCATGATATAGACTTGCACGGTTAGCTGGGAACCAGAATGATGAAGAGTGTTCGCAATGCCGCCATGGTAGGAACGTTCGTGGTAGTCGTCGCCGCACAAATCACTTGGGAGTTTGCAAATACCTATCTCGCCTGCACCCTTGCGCTTGTCGCTTCATTCAGTGCTGGCTTTTGCGTCGAGCGCGTTTTCATCAAATGGGCTCATCGCAAGATGACTTGCCTTCACGGCGCAGACTGGGGTGCTTAGACAGCGGTCCTACTGGCGTCGCCGCTCATCCGATGGAGCCGCCACAGCGAAGGTGAGTGAATGATGGTTGATTGTATCGGCGCGAGGTCGATCAAAGTCGAGGTTCTTGATCCAGACGTGCTCGATTGCCCAGTTTGTTGTGGCCGTCCATTTCTCGTCCAGGACAACACCAGCACCTGGCGCCTTCTCTGCGAGGCGTGCGAGCCGTACGGAATGATAGTCGCGACCAGACCGTGCCGCTCGCCACATAAGGCGATAGAACTCTGGAACCGTGACAGTTCGACACCAGCGACAGATTCAGAACTCGCCGAAAAGGCCGAGCGGCGCGACATCTTCGGCTCGGAACCTTGTCTAGAACTAAGTCTCGAAGCGCAATGCGAGTCGTCTATGGACTTCTTTTGTGAGCTGAGAAAAGGATCGCCTCTTCATAACGTTCGGAACAGCAGTACCGAGTCGTTCAGCATTATGCCCATCGACAAGAGCGTGGATGCAGCAGGCCGATTTCAACGTGTCGCTCTATTTGCGATCGCATACGCTAATGACGAATACAGGGTGATGCCCCACAAGGATACAAGGTTCGGTGTAAGAATGTACGACGTGGTCGTGATCCAGAGAGTTTCATCCTAAGAGCCGCCACTCGTGGAACAGATAGCCAGAATGAAGCATGCCTAGGAATGGGTCTCGGCGATGGAGCAAGGAAGAGGACAAACGTCTGCTCCAACTCGCCGCAAACAACGAGGTACCGAAACGGATTTCCATCCTTCTCGAGAGAAGCGAAAACGCTGTCGCTCGGCGGCTCAAGCAATTACGGCCGAAGCTCCCAAAATCCTAGCCACCCTCCTGAATTGATGTCGCAAAGCCCGGGGTCGAAGTCCCGCGCTGAATAGCATGATCCAGAGAATCTCCAAGCCTCGGCGGCAAGCCACAGTCAGGGGAGCAAACTGCCTGCCCGATGGCCCAAGACAATTCCGTAGCCGAGGCCCACGACCAAGCCGACGCCGAAACCCCTTCCGGTGAGAGCCCAAAGTTCTTCGCCGTCCATTGACGAATCGGCGACCGCCACGCGCCGCGCAGGCTCTTCGGAAAGAGTTTCGTGCCTCAGCACAAGCGCCGTCCTCATTGCTATCTCCTTTCAAATGAGAAGATCAGTCAGAGATGCTGCTCAGCCCCTCCCGCAAAGAGAGAAACTCAAGAGTCCGTGCCAACTGCGCAGAAAGGCCCTGGAAATGCCGTTCTGTATTTTTCGACGGCTTGATTGCTAACGAGCTGGCTCGGCGGTCAAATTATGCTCGACAAATGTCACGATGCGGCCGTGCCGGTGCTGTGGGCTCCGGCGCGCGCATGGGATGGGTCGCGCCCTCGGCGATGAAGACGGGCTTCAGTTGGAAAGTTCGGCGAGAACCGCTGGAGCATTGACGAACGCGAACGCATTAAGGAATTGGCGCCCCCAGAGGAAATTGCGGTCGACCTCCGTCAGCGATGCGGCGTCGCATACCTCGTTCCAGGTCCTCTTGATTGTCTTGATTTGGCGAGCGATCAGTTCGACGGCATCAATCTTGTTGAGCAGAAACAAGGGAGCCGCTTCAAGGCAAACGGAAATTTGGCTCGTGCGGTGATTGCCAACAATAAGCATCGCCTGCGTTGTTTCTCCGACCGTCCTGATTTGTGGACAGATGTCGTAGGCAGGCGTCAGCATAAGATCTTTTCCGTTCCAGAACGCCGCGTGATTGCGGGCATGATCGTCCGTGTTGCCGCAAAGGATGTTGAACACCATCCGGCCGTACAACTCACGTAGCGTCTCCTTGGGCGAAGTGAACCGGTGGCGGATGATGGTGGCAAGATCTTCATAGCTTGCGTAGCGCCCCATCATTTCGTCGAGCCCAAGCAGGGTCAGTGCTGACACCATGGCGCGGCGCTCCCATCCGCCATTGGCCCTTTGCCGATCAAAGCGTTCGATCAGCAGCACATCTTTGCCAGCGGCGCGCTCAAGGCTGACGGAAGCCGCAGCAAGCCCCACTTTGGTGGCCAGTCGCATGGCTACGAACTCGGCTTTCACGACATTGTAAAGGTCGTTCTGCGAGGAGAACTTGGCGATGTACTTCGTGCTGTCTGAGGTGATCACTGTCTTGGGCCGGGCGCCGCCGATCGAGCTTCCATGTATGAGCGCGCGATCGAGGTCCTGCGTCAGCGGCTCTCCTTTTTCGACGATTGCCGTTGCGGCCTGAAGCTTCGATGTTTTGATCTATAAATCGACCGTAATGCCTAGAGTGGTTTATTAATGGACCAAGTTGCTCTCCAAATGGTCGGCCGCGGGGAGCCCACCAACAGGTCAAACAAGGTCGCTCTTTCTGGTTTCTAGCTCCTGTCACGACCGCGTTGATCTCAAGGCGGGATTTGAGCGTACCCGGACTGATCGGCTTGCATCCAGGCGGAAGCCCAAGGGTACAGAGCAGCAGTCGCAACTCGGCATGCGCGTGACCACGCTCGGTATTAGCGGGTGGTGCCAATGCGTTGGCTAGCGTTGAGGCGCTTGCGCCGGTCATGGACAAGAGCGCCGATGCTGGGTTTTTTGGGAGACCGCATGAGCCAAAGTTAGCGGAACGCATCGTATTAGGTGCAAAGACGCGGGATGTTTTGGACTCATTGGAGCGATCGAAGCGCCGAAAAAGGTCGCCTTCAGTGGAATCAAATCCGATGCGTGGCGTCGCCGTGAGCGGCATCCGGTTCATCGCTCTGCACCTCATGAACGACCTTGTCGATGTTGTCCGAAGTCCCGCCTTCGTGATGGCTTTTCCGACGCCAGCCTCCGAATTCTTTGCCTCCGAACTGTAGGTTCAACCTCGCTGATCCCAACGCGCGGCGCTCGGCGGCTCCAAAAGCAAACAACCGCGCTAGACGCCTCCGTGGTCCGCAGGAGCATGGCTCGCTCGCAGTCGGCAACGGACATCGTTTGTCCGCTATCCTCCACAGTTTTCGATGGACGATCACCGATGAAAAAGCGTTCTGTGAGCGATGAAGATCTCAAGGTGCGAAGTCGCGAGGCGTCTGCCTGTCACCATGGGACATGGCATCAGTTGATGTCCAGCCACGCCGGTACGAAGGCATCGCGCCCATCGTCGCGCGCTCCGGATGTCTGTTTTTGTTTGCGACAGCTAGTCATATATTTGAGCGCTCCTTGTCACTTCGGCGTTTGAGCTGTTGAGCGGCATGCGGATCTCGGCAGCCAGCAAAAAAGACCGTTCCAGCATGCAGACGAAATCGAAAGCACTCGTGATCGTAACGGGTGAGTGCATTGCCTCGAGGGGTAGCATGGCGAGGATTTTAGAAGAGTTTATGGGACGATAAGAAAGACTGAGCCTGACTGTTGAAAAACAGCTGAAGGCCTTTCGATGAATAAGACACACGTTGGCTGACGATCGTGAGCTTTGCGACAAGTTTGTACGCATTCATTCAGTGGGTGTTCTCATTCGCGCAATAAAAATCGCGTCTGATGAAAAATTACAAAAATTGATTATCTTAAGTGGAGGAAAAATAGTTCGTCTTCGACTCGCGCCGTCGAGAATTCTTTGAGACGATAGATCATGCAACGGTGCCAGCCAGGGACGCTCATGATGCGCAACAACAACGTCGACGGGGTGAGTGATTTGACCAAACCCACGGCTTGTCGATGCTTTTGTGCGAACGTGTGTTGGTGCGGCTGAAATGCACATGCTCGGACCGCGTCCGAGACGACCGTAGCGCTTCTGAATCAATAGCTTAAACGACGACGAACAGCACGTGAGCCGCGTCGGTCTCGATGGGTGCGACGGCACGATGCTGCCTGCCTGAGATCGTCGCTCTTCTTCACGCAAAGCTTAATTCTTGAGGGACAAACAGGATGACTGTGAGCAACAATCCGATCAAATTCGCTTATTGGGTGCCGAACGTATCCGGTGGCCTCGTGATTTCTTCGATCGAACAGCGCACCAGCTGGGATATCGATTACAATCGCAAGCTTGCCCAGATCGCCGAGAAGTCTGGCTTCGACTATGCCTTGAGCCAGATCCGATTCACGGCAGGTTATGGTGCCGACAAGCAGCACGAGTCCGTCAGCTTCTCTCACGCGCTCCTTGCCGCGACTGAAAAACTCAAGGTGATCGCCGCTCTCCTTCCCGGGCCTTGGAATCCGGCGCTCGCCGCAAAGCAGATTGCGACGATCAACCAACTCACCAATGCACGCGTTGCGGTCAACATCGTCTCGGGCTGGTTCCGCGGCGAATTCCATGCAATCGGCGAGCCTTGGCTGGACCATGACGAGCGTTACCGCCGCTCGGAGGAATTCATCAACGCGCTGCGCGGGATCTGGACCGAGGAAAATTTCACCCTCAAGGGCGACTTCTATCGGTTCAACGACTATTCGCTCAAGCCAAAGCCGCTCGATCCGCTGCCAGAGATCTTTCAGGGCGGCTCCTCGCGGGCAGCCCGCGACATGGCTGCCCGTGTGTCCGACTGGTACTTCACCAATGGCAATACCCCGGACGGCCTGAAGGCCCAGGTCGAGGACATCAGGACCAAGGAAAAGGCGTTTGGCAAGGGCTGGCGCACCAAGATTGGAATCAATGCCTTCGGTATCGTCCGGCAAACAGAAGACGAAGCTAAGGAAGTCTTGCAGGAGATCATCGATAAGGCGATCCCCGATGCGGTTCGTGGATTCCACCACGAGGTCCAGAATGCAGGCAATGCCAGCCCCGAGCGCGAGGGAAATTGGGCCAAATCCACCTTCCAGGACCTCGTTCAATACAATGATGGCTTCCGCTCGAATTTGATCGGAACCCCGCAACAGGTCGCCGAACGCATTATCGAGCTCAAGGGCGCTGGTGCCGATCTCATCCTGCTCGGTTTCCTCCATTTCCAGGAAGAGGTCGAATATTTCGGCAAGCATGTGATCCCGCTCGTTCGAGAGCTCGAGGCAAGCGCGCCCGTACGTGCGCAGGCTGCCGAATAATCGAGTTCGTTGGGGAGGGGACCAAGTGGCGGGGATTGCGACAGGAGGGGCTGCGCTTTGTCTGGAGGATGGTTCTTCCGACGAACATGTCGGTCACGCGAGGCGAAAGCGGGGCGAGGCGATTGTGAGCCGCACAGAGCCTGTTACGCTCGCACGTCCGGTTCTCGGACTTGCGAACATCTCGCTGAGCTTCGGCGGTGCCGTAGCACTGCGCGATGTTGATTTACAGGTCGCGCGGGGTGAAATCCGGGCAGTCATTGGGCCTAACGGGGCCGGCAAGAGCTCGCTGCTCAACGTTGTCAGCGGACTCTACCGGCCTGGTCAAGGCGAAGTATGGTTCGGCGAGCATTCGTTCCGTGATGTGCCGACGTCGAAGCTCGCCGCCCATGGCGTGGCGCGGACATTTCAGAATCTCGCCCTGTTCAAGGGACTTTCGGTCTTCGACAACGTACTCATGGGGCTTGCGCACCGCTTGCGGCCCGGCTTTCTGCGGCAGATCGTCGGCTCGCCGCTGGCGCGGCGCATCGAGGCGGAGAACCGGGCGGCGGCAAAGGAGATCATCGGCTTCCTGCATCTTGACCACGTTCAGGACCGTATTGCCGGAACGCTGCCTTATGGCGTGCAGAAGCGCGTCGAGCTTGCGCGGGCGCTGGTGGGCCGGCCAAGGGTCCTGCTCCTAGACGAGCCATTCGCTGGTGTGACCATGACCGAAAAGCAGGAGTTGTCGCACCACGTGCGCAACGCCCGCGACAACTTCGGCGCCACGGTTGTGCTGATCGAGCATGACATCGGCCTCGTGATGGGGCTGTCGGATCGCGTGGCCGTGCTCGACCATGGGCGGAAGATAGCCGACGGCACGCCTGAGGAAGTCCGAGCCGATCCTGCCGTGATCGAAGCCTATCTCGGCGTCGACCACGAGAAGTATGCGGAGTTTGTGATTTGATGTTCGACTATCAGTTCTTCATTGAGGTGCTGATCGGAGGCCTCCTGTCAGGAGTGATGTACTCCCTGGTCGCGATCGGCTTTGTGCTGATCTACAAGACCTCCGGCGTACTCAACTTCGCCCAAGGCGCGATGCTGCTTTTCGCTGCGCTGACCTTTGTCAGCCTGGTCGAGCGTGGGGCGCCGTTTCCCGCGGCGCTCGTGGCAACACTGGCCATCATGATCGCGCTGGGCATCGCCGTTGAGCGCACGGTGCTGCGGCCGCTCGTCAACCAGCCTCCGATCACATTGTTCATGGCGACGCTCGGGCTCTCCTATGTGATCGAAGGCGCCGCACAGCTCCTCTGGGGCACGCAAGTCCATGGGCTTGACATCGGGATCAGTGATACCCCATTCGAAGTCGCCGGCGTGCTGATCAGCGGGTTCGATCTGTTCGCGGCCGCGGTTGCAGGCAGCCTGGTGGCGGTGTTTGCGCTGTTCTTCCGCTACACCCGCACTGGACTGTCGTTCCGTGCGGTCGCCGACGATCAGTTTGCAGCGCTTGCAATCGGCCTGCGGCTGCCGCGTGTTTGGGCCGCAGTTTGGACAGTGGCCGGGATCGTCGCCCTGGTCGGTGGGCTGTTGTGGGGCGCGCGGCTCGGTGTGCAGTTCTCGCTCTCGCTCGTCGTGTTGAAGGCACTGCCGGTGCTGGTGCTCGGCGGTTTCGATTCCGTCCTAGGCGCGATCGTCGGCGGGCTTCTGGTTGGGGCAATCGAGAAATTGTCCGAAGTCTATGTCGGACCCTCCTTTGGCGGCGGCATCGAGACCTGGGTCGCCTATGTCGCGGCACTTGCGCTGCTCTTGATCCGGCCATCTGGCCTGTTCGGACAGAAGTTCGTGGAGAGGGTATAGGCAGTGGCGATTCCCTTCAGCAAATCGAGCTGTCCGTCGGCCGAGATCCTGTGGGGCGGGATCATCGTCGCACTCGCCTACGGCGTTGTTCCGTTCGTCGGATCGGATTATCTGCTCGATGCGGTGCTGACGCCGTTCCTGGCGCTAGCGCTGGCCGCCGTGGGGCTCAATGTTCTCACCGGATACACTGGACAGGTCTCGCTCGGCTCGGCCGCCTTTCTCGCGGTCGGCGCGTATGCGGCCTACAACCTTCATCTTCGCATCCCGAGCTTGCCGCTGCTGGTTGATCTGGTGCTGGCAGGCGGTATCGCGGCTGCCGTTGGGATCGTGTTCGGATTGCCCAGCCTACGGTTGCGAGGGTTCTATCTTGCGGTATCGACTCTCGCCGCACAATTCTTCGTACAATGGGCGCTCACCAAATTCGGCTGGTTCTCTAACGACAATCCATCCGGTGTGATCGATGCACCCGTTCTGAGCGTTGCGGGTATTTCGTTCACGAACGCCGCCGAGCGGTATGTTTTTTCTCTAACGATCGTCGTCATCTCGACCTTGCTGACACTGCGATTGCTACGATCCCAGTCGGGCCGCAACTTCATCGCAGTGCGCGACCATGAGATCGCGGCCAAAGTGATCGGCGTGCCGCTGCTTCGAACCAAGCTGCTCGCCTTCGGCATCTCGTCGTTCCTCATCGGCGTTGCCGGCGTTCTCTGGGCCTTTGCCTATTTGCGCACGGTCGAGCCGGCCGGCTTCAATCTCGACCGCTCATTTCAGATCCTGTTCATGATCATCATCGGCGGTCTCGGCTCACTGCGCGGCTCCTTCATCGGGGCGGCCTTCATCGTCGTCTTCCCGCTTCTGCTGTCACGCGTCGGCGCGGCCCTGCTCGGCAGCGTCTTTGATTCCGGCGTTCTGGAGATGAGCCAACGTATCCTGATCGGTGCGCTCATCATCGTATTTGTCATCGCCGAACCACGCGGTCTGATCGCCTTGTGGGATCGCACCTGGTCTACCCTTCGGTCTGGAAGGCGCACGGCAGCGCCAATTTGATCTCTTAACAACTCAAAGGAGCTTGCAATGAGCATGCTGACACGCCTGAAAATGACCCTGGGGGCGGTACTCGCGGCCGGCCTTGCCAGTACGCTGGCGGCCCACGCCGACGAACAGTTCTTTCCATTGCAAAGCTATCGCGTCGGTCCTTATGCCGCCGGCGGCACCGGCTTTTTCGGCGGATTCATCGATTACCTCAATCTCATCAACATCCGCGATGGTGGCGTCAACGGCGTAAAATTGACCTGGGATGAAGGCGAGACCCAGTACGAGGTCGAGCGTGGCGTAGAGGTCTATGAGCGGCTGAAGAATCGTCCCGGCATCGCTGCCTGGAATCCGCTGTCGGTCGGGATCGCCTATGCCATGATCGACCGCATCACAAAGGATAGAGTGCCGCTGATCACGATCAACCATGGTCGTACCGATTCGACCGATGGCCGGGTGTTTCCTTACGTCTTTCCGCTGTTGCTCAATCCCTACAGCGAGACCTCTGGAATTGTAAACTACATCGCCTCGAGAGAGGGCGGCCCGGACAAGCTCAAGGGCAAGAAGATCGTCGTGCTCTATCATGGCTCGCCCTACGGCAAGGAAACAATCCCGATCTATAAGCTGCTCGCGGACAAGTACGGCTTTGACCTTGAGCAGATCGAGGTCCCGCATCCCGGCAATGAGCAGCAATCGCAGTGGCTATCGATCCGCCGGGCAAAGCCGGACTATGTGGTCCTGCGCGGCTGGGGCGTGATGAATCCGGTGGCCTTGAAGAGCGCACAAAAGGTCGGCTTCCCAGCAGACCACATCATCGGCAATGTCTGGTCCAATTCCGAGGAAGACGTCATTCCGGCAGGAGAGGCGGCCAAGGGCTATATCGCGATTACGACCCAGGCGTCCGGCGCCGAATATCCGGTGCTGCAGGATGTGATCAAGACCGTGTACGGCGCGAACAAGGGCAATCTCGACGACAAGAAGCGGATCGGTAGCGTCTATCACAATCTCGGGATTGTAAACGGTATCCTCAACGTCGAAGCTGTCCGGATCGCGCAGGCCAAGTTCGGCAAGCGCACCCTGACGGGCGACGAGGTTCGCTGGGGCTTTGAGCACCTTCAGCTTGATCCTGCGCGGGTCGAGGCGCTGGGCGCAAAAGGGCTATTCCACTCGATCAACGTCACCTGGGACAATCACGAGGGCGACGGCCGTGTCACGTTTCAGCAATGGGACGGGAGCAAGTGGAAGGTCGTCTCGGATTGGATCGCGCCTGATTGGGCGTTCCTCCGGCCGATCATCGAGAAGTCGTCGACGGCCTATGCCAAGGAGCATGGCATCAAGACCCGTACCTCCGGTGATGATCCGGTGAGCCAGTAATGCAAGTGTTGCGCGGTATCTTTCGGAAGGCGTCAGCTCCCGAAAGATCTCGCCTGAGGAAGGATGGATCCGGGCATGAGTGACATTCTGCTTTCGCTCGAGGGGGTGGCGGCGACCTACAATCATGTCGTCCGGGCCGTGAACGAGGTGTCATTCGCGGTCCGGCGGGGCGAGATTGTCGCCGTGCTGGGTGCCAACGGTGCTGGCAAGTCCACGACGCTTCAGGCGATCTCAGGGCTCCTGCCGGCGCGGCGCGGCCAGGTGACCGCCGGACGGATCAATTTTGACGGTCGCGACATCGTGTCGGCGTCGCCCGCCAAATTGGTTCGCTCCGGGATCGTTCCAGTGCTTGAGGGCCGGCATTGCTTCCGCTCGCTGACAGTGGAAGAGAATCTTGTTACGGGCGCTATTGGCCGAGACGCCAAGTCTCGTGTGATCCGCGCTGGCCTGGACGAGATCTACGAGCTTTTCCCACGGCTGAAACATCATCGCAGGTCCATCTCGGGACTAACGTCGGGCGGCGAGCAGCAGATGACTGCGATCGGCCGCGCACTGATGTCGCGGCCGCGCTTGTTGGTGCTTGACGAACCGTCGATGGGGCTGGCCCCGCTTGTCGTTGAGAGCATTTTCCGAGCGCTGAAGCAGCTCAACAGAGAGCAGGGCCTCTCCATCCTGGTAGCTGAACAAAATTCGACGGTCGCGTTACGCTTTTCCGACCACGCGGTCGTCCTCGAGAACGGCCATAGCGTCCTTTCCGGTACATCGGTCGCCTTGCGCAATCGCGACGAGATCAAAGCGCTTTACCTCGGCGGCTCACCCCCAACCGACTCCACACAGAAAGTGTTGACGCACGCCGTTGCTTGAATTCGCAAGAAAAAAGGAGAGACTGAGAATGGCTTCAGCCAAACTGGCACACAACTTCAGCCAACCCCCCTATTCCCGGCTGGATGCTGCCATCGATGCGACCGTAAGGATCAATGCCGATCGCAATGATCTCGAAAGCCGCTTTCCGAGAGAGAATTTGACAGCGTTGGCGGAAGCCGGCTGGACCGGCGTCCTGAACGAAACCCGGTTTGGCGGCCTTGGCCTTGCCCATGTCGATTTTGCCGAAGCTGCCTATCGTATTGGCCAGGTTGATGCATCGACGGGCCTTGTCTACGTCATGCATGTCGGCGCGGCTCAGACTATCAATCTATATGGTAGCGACGACCAGAAGGAGCGCTGGCTCAAGGCGAACAACGGTGCCTTGCTGGGTACATATTCGACCAGCGAGCGCGCCACTGGCGGGCACTGGTGGTATAATCTGTCGGAGGCATCGCGCGATGGCGACAACTATCTGCTTGATGCCAAGAAATCATTCACAACGAGCTCCGGTCAGGCCGACTTCTATGTGGTGCAGACACGGACGCCGGGCGCCAAGGACCAGACCGACATTGTGTTCTTCATCGTGGACGGCAAGTCTGCCGGAATTGAATCAAAACCTTGGAACGCCCTCGGCGTGCGCGCCAATCACTCGGGGCCAATCCATTACACCAGCGTGCGGGTACCGCAACGGGACCGGCTCGGTGCTGAGGGACAGGGGAAGGAAATCATCTACAATGGCGTCTCGCCCGTCTATCTGATTGGGCTCGGAGCCGTCTGGGAAGGTCTCGCCCGGGGCGTGTTGAATGCGGCCGTCAAGCACACCGCAAGTTTCGTACACAAGGATCGGAACAAGAGAGTTGCGGACTATCAGGCGGTCCGGCAGGAACTCGGTGCGGCCAAGGTGCTCGTTGAATCGTTGCGACCCTGGCGCCTCGAGCTTGCAGCAAGGCTGGACGAACTCTGGCGCGCCGGCAAGCCGCAGAGCGAAATCCTGATCCCGCTGACCGAGTTCAAGGTGCATGCGGCCGAGGTCGCAAACAAGGTCGCCGCCGCTGCGCTAACAGTCACCGGAGGTTACGGCTATCACCGGGGGCCGATTGAACGTTCCTTCCGCGACGCGCGTGCCGCTATCGCAATGGGCCCATCGAACATCATCGCTCGGGACTGGATCGGCAAATCTCTGGTGGGCTTGCCGCTTGAGCTCTTCTACGAAGGTGGAGAGTAGTTCGAGCACCGTATCGGAAGCGAGTCTATGCCGCGAAAGATGCGGCGATTGGGCTCAAGGTAGCGAACGGCACCGCATGGTGCCAGCCAGCCGGGGCGGCCGCCAGGCCTTTCGGAGTTTTTCATGACCACAATAATTGAACGTGCTGGCCGACCCGAGGCTGGATCGGAGTTCAACGTCGTACCAAAGGCGCAGGTCCTCAGTTCTGACGCGGAGGCCATCGACATCGCGCACAAAATGGCCGCCGAACTTGCGATCGATGCGCCAGCGCGCGATCGCGAACGGCGTCTGCCGGCAGCCGAGCTTGATCGCTTTTCGTCAAGCGGTCTTTGGGGCATCACCGTACCGAAGGCTTATGGCGGAGCCGGCGTCTCCTTCGCGACGGTCGCAGAAGTAGTCAAGATCATCTCGGCCGCCGATCCCTCACTCGGGCAAATTCCACAAAGTCATCTGAGAGTCCTGGACCTGTTGCGACTGACCGGCTCGGACGATCAGAAGCGCTTCTGGTTTGGTAAGGTCCTGCAAGGCCATCGCTTTGGCAATGCGGTCTCCGAAGCCAAAAGCAAGCATACCGGCATCTTCGAGACGACGATAACCCCTGATGGAGATAGCTTTCTGATCAACGGTCAGAAGTTCTATGCGACCGGGGCGCTCTTTGCTCATTATATCGCCATTGCAGCAACTGACGACAACGGAAGAGCGCATATCGCGATCGCGCCTCGCGATGCGGATGGATTGAGCGTCATTGATGATTGGTCCAGCTTCGGCCAGAGGACGACTGCCAGCGGCAGCGTCGTTATACGCAATCTTCGGGTACCCGAATTGGCAGTATTGCCGGCGCATGCGGTATATGACGCCCCGACTGCGAACGGACCGTTTGCCCAGCTCGTCCATGCCGCGATCGACGCGGGCATCGCCAAAGGCGCTCTTGCCGACACGGTTGCTTTCGTGCGCCAGTATGTACGGCCATGGATCGATAGCGGTCAGAACCATGGTTATGAGGACCAGTTCACTATCGCCCAAATTGGAGATCTCAGCATCAAACTGCACGCGGCTGAAGCCCTGCTCGAGCGAGCGGGGCACGCCTTGGATTTTGCCGTTGCGGAGCCAAACGATAAAACGGTCGACGAGGCATCAATCGCCGTTGCAATCGCCAAGGTGGCGACGACGGAGATCGCGATTTTGGCAGCGAACAAACTGCACGAGCTTGGCGGAACGCGATCGACGCTTGCACAGTACAACCTTGATCGACATTGGCGCAATGCGCGTACCCACACGCTGCACGACCCGGTGCGCTGGAAGTACTTTCATATCGGGAACTACGTGCTGAACGGAGTACGTCCGCCGCGACATCCCTGGAATTGAGGTGTCCGTTGTGATCACGGCAATCGATTCGAATAGATCTTGATTATTGGTCGAGCCGTTCTAAGAGTGTCTGCTGTTTGATCGATGGGGAGTTTATGCGTTGAGCCGACCTGACGGCTTGGGCAACGTCTTTGCGAGCCGCTTGCACAGGTGGTGCACTCTGCAAAGAGACAACTTGGGACGATTCGAGATGAAGAAAGCGGCCACATTCGCCGCAATCAAGATCGCCCAGCTTGAATGCTCAAGAAGGTGTTCAGATCCCAAAAGGCTAGCTCGCAGCATCCGTTGACATGTTTTTGCCGGCCTTATCGTTTTTCGCGGTCACGTGAGAAGGCGTCGTGCCGACCAGCTCTTCATAGAGGGAAGGATCAGTCGCACCTTCGGTGTTGACCAGGAAAACCCGTGCATTCGGTCCAAGACCAAGCTTGGCACGCAAGGTCGGCTCAGAAGCAGCTTTCAGTAACGCTGCGAGACCAACACCACCGCTTTCGCCAGCAACAACTGCCGGATCGCCATCCCTCGGATTTGCCAGGCGCTTCATCACGCTGATTGCGTCCTCGTCGTCGACCGTCATAAAAGCGTCCGCTGCGCGCGAAAGGATGCGCCACGCGATAAGCGAGGGCTCGTAGCATTCGAGCATTGCCATCACGGTGGAATGCAGGTGATTGACTTTCACAGGACGCCCGGCCCGCGCGCTTTCAAGGAGGCACGCCGCTCGCGAGGGATCGACAACAGTGAAGAACGGGCGGTCGTTGCCGAACAGGACCGAGAAATGTCCGGACATCGCGGCGGCGAGCCCACCCACGCCCGCCTGAATGAACACATGAGTCGGGGGTTCGCGCAATTGACGCAGAGCCTCACTCAGTAGCGCGGTGTATCCTTGCATCACCAGTCCTGGGATTCGCTCATAACCAGGCCAAGACGTATCAGATACCGTGATCCAGCCGTTTTGGGCCGCAACGTGGGATGCCTCGGCAACTGCATCGTCATAGTTGCCATCGACGCGGATCATCTGCGCGCCAAAGCGAGCAATGGCGAACATGCGCTCGTTGCTGACGCCCGAATGAACAAAAATGGCGCATTTCGCCCCAACAAGCTGGGCCCCATAAGCAACTGATCTGCCGTGGTTGCCATCCGTTGCGCAGGAGAGCGTCATGCCTCGTGCGACGGACTGAACTTCAGATGTGTGCAATTCGCTCAGCTCAACATCGCGACCGAGCTGCCGAGTGGCTTCCTCGAGCACCAGGCGGATCACAGCATAAGAACCGCCCAGCGCTTTGAAACTACCAAGGCCGAGGCGATCGCCTTCATCCTTTAGATGGATCGAGCCAACTCCGATCTCACGGGCAAGGCCCGCTAAAGAAATAAGAGGAGTTTCCTTGTGCCCATCGCGATCCCTGAGAAAACGCTCGACCTCGCGGGCGGCATCGACGCTCAGCGTGTCGGCGTCCGAAGCGTCAAGGAGAGCGCGATGATCGGGGTGCGAGTTGAGGAGAAACATGAGTGAGCTTTCTTGCCTCGTTGGCCGCTGTATGGAGCATTTCATTCGCGATGGCAAAGTGGTTGGCTTCGCTAGCAGCAGAGGCCGACAATCGAGTGGTGAAATCCGTCAAAAAGACTGTTCAGGCGCCGAATTTGTGCGTCGATGTGTGAATCATTGCGTTAATCAATATCGATAAAGCCATACCTTGCAGGACTACGCACGTTGTTTTGGAGGCAATAAGGGACAAGCGCCGGTTGGGACCACACCAATTCGGCGCAGCACCATAGGAGCAGGACATGGCCAACCATTTCTACCGCTCCGTATGGGCAGATATGCCGAGACGTTGTTTCGGCGTAGTCAGCGCGACCCGGAGCAAAGGCTTGGCTGCAGTACAACCTGATGCGGCCAGGGAACGAACTCGCGCGAGCCAAGCACCGATCCGGCTTGGCGGACCAGCCAGTTTGGCATGTACACAATGCAACCGAAACCGTCCCCAGCTGAATCGAGCTGATCAGAGGTGGCAAAGAAATCTTTGTCACGGCCGCAACCAAGCGGACTTACCGCCCGTCCTTCGCGCAAACCTTCGTATGCGGTCGCTTAGCGAGCGATCGTGAATGAGGTTTGCGAGAACATCCCAAGCAGGAGACTGGCGTCCACGCTCATGTCGCCCCAGGGTTTCTGAAAACCTCTACCGATGGCGAAACGACGCTCGACGGCCTCAAGCGCGCGCAAGCCCTGCAACCGGGTGGATCAACATGGTGCATCGATATTGGAGTATTGGGCTGTGGCTTCGTGTCTTCCGCTCGATGCGGCTTTTGCCAACGGATGGCTACCTTTGGTGCCTGGGCCGCAACGCCGATTGACAAGTCAAGGGGGACGCCATGGGAGGCGATCGAGAATTCGCGACGTCCGCTCGGCCTAGCAGCATGTATGTCGCAGACCGCAGATGGTCTTGATGCTCAATAGGTACTCTGGCTAAAATCCTGCGGGTTCAATTTGAAGTTACTGTGGTGGCAATCGGTACGGTGAAATGGTTTAGCTCGACCAAGGGGTACGGCTTCATCGAGCCGGATGGTGGCGGCCCCGATGTATCGTCCACATTCGTGCCGTTGAAAAGGCCGGCTACGCTGAGTTGCAGAGGGTGCAAAGATCAGCTACGAGATAAGGGCCGGACGTTCTGGCATAATGTTCGCCGAAAATCTCCGACTTGAATAATCGTGCTCGCGCGAACAGAAGAGAATTCTGGCTTCGCCTCCGGCCTTTCCGCGGAGGCGTAGGTGCGGCCTCAGCATATCCCCCCGGAGCCGCTGAGGCCGTTTCCTTAAGTCCACGCGAAGTTCAATGCAGCCGTATCGTAGTGGCTGCTGACGAAGCAATCTGCGATCGGAGCATCGATCGACAATATCCCGATGTCCATCTGCCGCAACGCGGTCGAAGGCATCTTTCACGAGTTTGATGATGACGCCCTAAGGCGCGAACTGATGGCCGGCTGCCTCGTCGAGAAATACGGCGGACACGTCTATTTCGGCCATCGCTCGATCCAAGAGTTTCTGGCTGCCGAGCATTTGTTCCGGACCGCCTACTCCACGTCGGGCGGCAGCGGAGCAAAGGGACTCCTAAATACCGTGGAGTTCGCAACGCCGGAAGTCTCGAAATTCCTGCGCCGTTTCTTCGGCAAGCACCGCGACGGACGAAAGACCGCAGTCAACATCTGCAGGCTCTTGAGTGGCTTCACGGAAGATATGCCACCGAATCTCGGGCCATTGACTGAAACTCAACATGCATCGGGCGAGGGCTTCCGGGATAGCCCTTGGCTCTATTACCTGCAGGTCCGAGGTACAGCGCCGGAATGGGGCGCCAACGAATTCGAACATGTCGTCCGCGACTTGGGTAACAAATCGACGCCACGCGACATCTGGTTGCTCGCGGCACAGGCGGCCACGATTTCGGAGCATACGCACGCCAAGCGCAACCAGATCATCGCGAACGTTCTCCAAGTCAGCAATCTGGCCGAGCATGTCGAACGCGCGCAAAGCGATCCGCACAACGTCGACAGTGTGGGCGGAGAGGACTACATCATCTACTGTTTTGCGTCCGCCATCACTGGAAAGTTGCCGAACTTCAGGAACAGTCGGTTTCCTTGACGGAGGTGAAGACCTAGCCCTTCGTAAGGCGGTAGGCGACCCACGGAAACGGTCGTCAGCGCGGCATCATGCCGAGAGATCATCCGTCGATCCGCAAGCTATTCCTTCCGAAGCCGAGGGGGCGAAGGGCAGGGTCTTTCCTGATCCCACGGTGGGGAAACTAGGGTCACCGGTCACCGGCCGAACACACCTTTTCCACTCTGCAATTCCGCGCGGTTACGATCCGTCAATCAACCCATCATAATGCCCGGATAGTCTCCGATGTTTATGTGTTTCAACCCACTAGAAGGGTTGAATATCCACGCAGCCGGGATATATAAACCCCTACAATGGGTGTGTCATGGACTTGACGATTCAGACGTTTTTCAACGGCGAGTGGCACGACGCCGCGCTCACGTCATCGCCAAGCTTCTACGCAGCGGCGAAGCGATCGACAAACGCATTCTTGAGGCCGAAGCCGGCTACCTGAAAGTAGCCAAGGATTTTGGCCTGATCGTCGAAGGTGAAAATACCTATGGCGACGGGGTGCTCGTCATCCCTCGCTTCGACCGCCTGGTCACCGACAAAGGACTGGTGCGCTACGGCCAGGAGAGTCTCGTATCCGCGCTTGGTGTCGCAGAATTCGGCGCAAGGAGGCATCATGAGGCGTACCTCAAGCTCATCCAAGAGGTATCGGCAGATCCTTTCGAAGACACCGTCGAATATCTGCTGAGGGACATCCTCAATTTGGCGATGGGAAATCCGGACAATCATGGCCGCAACACCGCCTTTCGGAAGTTTCCCGATGAAACAATCCGGCTGTCTCCACTCTTCGACTTCTGTCCGATGAAGCTCGATGCTTCGGCCATTCCTAGGTCTACGACCTGGGAATGCATGCGACTACAGAACCGGGATACGCCCCCCGATTGGCGGCAAGTCTGCGAAGCCGTCGCCGCTCCCGGAGTTCCTGCCGATCGTCTGATGGAGCGCTTGGCCGCGAAGGAGAATCTGTTGCGCGCTTTGCCTGACCTCGCGCGCCAGCACGAGGTACCCGAGGCCGTCGTGCAGAATGCAATCATCAGGAACAAGGAAATGGCGGACGGTGTCGCGAAATTGGGGAACGTTCCCCGCAACAGGTGATCGACATGCCGAGATGGCGCAAACCGACCAAAGTCGAGATTCGAGAGCGCCGCGCCGCCGTTTCGGCGAAGGCGCGGGCAGGCGAGCTACGGCTTCCGCATGCTGTCGCAGAGATGCGTCACGCGCTCGGGCTTTCGCAACCCGAGTTCGCGAAACTGTTCAAACTTACGACACGTCAGGTCGCCGAAATCGAGCGCGGGGTGGCGAACCCGACTTCCGAAACTCTTCAAAAGATCGGACGTGCGTTCGGCTTTCAGATCGGCTTCGTGCCGATCACGTCTTCAAGAACAGAGGGCGCAGTGCCATCCTCTGATTCCGAACCGACTTTCCTGAGCGCTCGGAGCCGTCCATGGTCGTGCGAACGTTTCGAAGGACGGCACCGGTCTGCTGATAGGGTGCTCCAGATAAGATAGTCTCCAACTCATCAGCCCGCCCGATCTATCGCACCGAACGCTATGTCCCGCCCCAGGATTTCTGGCGGCCCGTCACGAGTCTCCAAATCGGGCACTTCCAGCAAGGCAATCTCCGGCATCGCCTTTCCGGCGATCGCCTGCAAGTCCTCCACCACGCCGACGGTGGACTCGATGACGGCGACGATCCGTCTCGCGCTTGGGCCCACTGCCGGCTCATGAACTTGCGTTCCTTGTCCAGGTCGTCGCGCATGTCGTTGAACTTTTCGACGACGGCCTCAACGCGCTGACGAAATCTTGTTGCAGTCAGGTACTGATAGATCTGCTCGACTTTAGTCTTTTGCCCTGCTGGACTAGTCGCGAACTGCTGACCTCGAGCACCGATTGACGCAAAGCGATCGCCAGCGGAAGCGCGCAACGCGGGTGTCCGTCCTGCAGCGTGACGCATGTCTTTCGTTGGCTCACGCGAAGCGTGCTAAACCGGCTCTTGTGCTAACATTGTGCAAAGGGCTGAAAGCTCCGTCAATCTCCTAGCGTGATGATTTACCATACCCCTTGCGTGATAAGGATTTGAAGTGCGAACCAAGCCGCTTTCATCGTGGCGCTGGTCTCCTAGTCGGCGCCAATAGAGGCGTCGTAGGGCTCGGCACTGCTGGCAGTTTATAGTTCCAAGGGCTTTGCGGTTCGCGCCAAGTTTACTGAGTCGCGGATCGTCTGGTGCAGCGGAACGGAGGTGGATGAAAAACTGCGCGCGCTCGCGACCAAAGGCAGAATTGCAGCGCTACATGGCTTAATACTGCGAAGTTTCTCCAGCGATGTCAGCTACTGTCTCCGTGACACGTGGAGCTAAGCTGGCGCTATAGAACCGGCTATCTCTTCAGATCCGCACCAAGGGGCAAATGGGATGGACGACGCTGCGTGGCCCCAGGTGAGGGGCGATCTTAGATCCACGCGATGGGGCGCTGCGGCGTTCCTCAACAATCTCGAAGCCGCCTGCACAGGTATCAGCCGAACTGAATGGGTCATTAGATGGATAAACATCGGAGATGCCCATCGGGTCCTTGGTGATACGAATCGGGAAAAGGGATACCTTGATGAGGCGGCACAAGATTGGCTATGCGCGCTAACCGCCTTTGAAGTTGCAAGGCGTTTGGCATGTGAAGACGCTTCAGACAGCGCAGGCATTCCGGCCAAAATCAACGCTGTCATTCAAAAATTCGGAGCCTTGGAACAGAAGATCGAGCGAGTGCAAATCGAGTGCTGCGATCAAGGTGAGATTGTCGCGCACTACTTGCCCGCAGACGGTCGCAGCTCTAGCGCCCCAGCAATTATTTGCATCAGCACGGAAGAGGAGCCGGCAACGACGCTGCTTGGAAGGCTCTTGCCCGTTGTGATGGATCGAGGCATGTCCGTCCTTGTTGTCGCTCACGAGGACGTCTCAAATACCCGGCGCGGTCAGTCGGACATGTACTTGTCTTGCTGTGCGGATTATTTAGCAGCCCGGTCAGACATTGATGCTGCTCGTATAGGCATCTATGGAGACGGGTTATCCGCTGCCATGGCATCCGATTTCGCTGCATCCGACAGCCGCGTTGCCGCAGCGGTCTGTGACGGTGGCCTCTGGAATTTGGCTCGGATGCTGGCGTCTGTCGACTGGGTTACCGGAACCACAGATGTGCCGGACGAGGAAGTGATTTCGGCCCGTCGCTTGCGGTTGCTCCGGCGGTTGAGATGCCCTGTTCTCGTGGTAGCAGGTGGCCGCGGCATCGTCAGCGCGTCGGAAGCGATGAAGCTGCTGCGTAACGGCGCGGCCGCACCCATTGATCTGCAGTTGGCCATACCACGGACGATCACGACCGACGGAGGAGAGGTCGAAAATTTCGTGACCTCCGACGATCGAATCTTCGGATGGCTAGAGCACAAGCTTGTGCTGAGCTCGCTCTCTATTCATTGTTGAGTCCTCGCGCCGCTCGCGCTGCTGTATTCCGTTGCCACAGGCGATATCGTCAGTATAACTTCTCACACCTTTGCCTCACATCAGGAGACGCCATAAGCGTGGCCATGAGGCATTACTTGCAAACGAATGTACGGCGGACAAGCTCGCGTCGACATACATGGGCGATATGACGCCCGAACAATCCCAGGGAGGTTGCTCTGTAGAAGTCCAATCTGAGCAACTAGTCGGCCTTCGGCCCAGGCCCTTTGCGAGGCGTTGAGGGCGCGCGAGAAGTAACCGTCGTGACGATAGGAGAGGCCCAGATTGGTCCAGAGCGCCGGCGCCCAAGCGGAGTGCGAATAGCGCGAGCCATTGGGTTGGCTCATATCCTCCCGCTCAGTGCGGCGCGCGTATGCATCGAGGGCTTGCAGCAATGATTCATCCTCGGCTGCTGCAGTCGCGCCGGCCTTGATCAGAGGCTCGCTGAAATGGGCCTCAATAGCCTCTGCAAGTCTTTGTGTCCATTTCGGCAAAATGGTAACAAAAGCAAAATCAATGGCTCATCAAAAAAATGTTCCCATCCACTATTTGGAACCTGGAACCTAGCTTCCCCCCTCTAGCCTCCCCCTTGCTGAGACCGACATGCTCGGACACGGGGCCGGACTGGCGTTCTTTGGGCGGAGCCAGCGGTTCACGGCCCGCGACCTATCCTCGCGCACCAGCGTGAAGCGGACTGGATCTCTCGGGTCTCAAGGCGCCCCCTCCATGGTCGACACGCATTGCGCGCAGCCAGCACCTTGTGCTGACCGAACAACGTCAACGCGATCGTCAGCATGACGCCGATCACGATGATCTTTACGAAAATCATCTGCGACGCGATCACGATATCCATCAGCATACGGGCCATCGTTGCCGCCGGTCGAAAAAGCAATCGCAACCAAGCGAAGACGCGCGCCCAAAGGCTCTGCAGCTCGCGTTTCGCTGCGGCCAAGGGTGGAATTTCGCGCAAGGATCATCCCACCAACTGCTAAATCGAAAAGCGCGCCAGCGGCGCGATGGACATCGTCCTCTCAGCGGTAGATCACAACTTTCGACGCATCATCGTGTATTCGTCAAGTTGCGGGCTCAGCAGGCCTAGGCGCCGCGGTTCAAGTCGTGGTGCCGAGCGAGCAGGCTCTGATGCTAGCTCAGCACCGCGTCATTTAGATCTACAATATTCCGATACTCAGCTTTTGAGATGCCAATCGGCTGTTCTTAGCAATTAAGAGTAGCCGTTTATTGACGTAGTGAAGAGACTCCTCGTCGAGCCCGTCAAGCATCGCGGCGTTGAGAGCTTGTCGTTTGATTGACAGCTTCCTGATTTCCGCCCGCGCCTTTTGCGTCAGTGAGATCTGTAGGTATCTCGCATCATCAGGCGAGGTCACACGGGCCAGGAAATCCATTTGTTCGAGTTTCTTTGTTTGGTTGGTAACAAAAGCAGGATGGATTCGCAGCTTGTTCGCAACCGCTGTTCCCGAGACGCCTCGACCTTCATCGAGTTCGTCGATGGCCATGAGGATCAACCACTGCGCTTCGGTTATGCCTAGTAGCTGAGCCCAACTCTTGTGTATTTCCTCGAGTTGGGAATGGACCTCAACGATGTTCCAGATGAAGTCGCTAACGGCTCTATCGAGTTGTTCTTTCACTTGCATGTTGCTGTTCCCGGCAGTTCAAGGTGTCGCCGATACGCGCACAGGTTGATGTCCACTTCGGCGAAAACCTACGTACGCTTCTCGTGCGACCTAAAAAAGTGCACGGGCGACACAGTGCTATCAAAAACAATTGAGAAGCACAATTGATCTGAGTGCGCATCGACGTCGCAGCTACCGAGTTTGATGTCGGGGATATGTCACTTTTGCGTCTACTTTTAATCCAAGCAGAGCTCGTCTGCGTTCTGAACCCAACTGACTTTGTCCACGAAAACGTCTTGCGATAGAATAAACCTGCTCAAGGAAAGCGTGCTTACGATCCGACGCTTTATCGAAGTCGCGAGATGCCACTCGGCAAGCTGTATGCAAAACGGCTATATCTGCACTGGCTAGCGACTGCGAGCAAAATGGAAGAACTCTATTCGATAGAACTTTCTTCAGTTCTTTGAGGAGACACGCATTGCAACAGCGCCGCGCGCTAGGTCGTCATCGTTGCGACATGACACGGCTTCAAGATGATAAAAACTGAATGATGCCTCATTCGTCGACGACGCTCAGGTGAAGATATCGAGCACCCAAGCTGCTCCGGTCGTTGTCATCCCCGCCATCGTCCGCAAGATTGCGAAGGGCGGGCCCCAAATCGGCTTTCGCAATACTGCTGACGCGACGCCTGCGCGAGCGAAGCAGCCTCCGCGGCCAATCCAAGGAGATCGACAGCTGCTTCAACGCGTTGGCTTGATTGACACGCCTCTGCGGAAGCGACGAACGTCAGAGTGTTCGGGCTGAAAGGCCTCAACTAAAATTGGGACGGCGCTCTCAGGATCGCTGTTGCCACATACGAAAACATCGGCGGCCGCGTAGGACCTCTCAGGCCAGGTGTGTAAGGCGATGTGCGATTCGGCCAACAAGGCTATTGCGGAGACGCCGTGACCCGGACAAAACTTATGAACATGAAGATGGAGCAATGTCGCACTCGCCGCCAGGATGGCTTTTCGGATTGCGTCTTCGGCAATGACTGGATCGTCAAGGTTCCTCGCTCCCCATAGGTCGATGAGCATATGCGTCGCACCGGAGGACAGAGACGGCGTGGTTTCTTTCTCGCTATCAATAGTCACTCAGAAATCTCCATTGAATTATGGGCCCATTAAGCTGAGCTATTTGGGATTTAGGTGACGAGGTGATCAGGCCCGCTCGGCACCTTGATTACGTGAATGCCGTCGCTGAATCTGACAACTGCGACCTTCGGCACCTCTTTGTGCCTTAAGCCACCGCCAGGCCTTTATTTTTCGATCACCAGCTCAAACACCTTTGGCCTGGGGCGGTTGGCACCAGGAGCACTTCGTCTGCGTGGTCCTGTCTTGCCGTGGCGAACACGCTCTCGATTGAATTGGTGGTCCACAAGAGATCTCTGTTCGCCAAGAAGATGGTGGAAGGCCAGCGCTGCGTCGGCATTCAATGCCCGGCCGTACTTGGCGCAATACTTGTCGGCAAATAGTTCGGTCGCCGCTTCGCGCGAACGCTCGATTCGCGGCCAATAGACCTCGCGCAAATCCCTCTTCGTGGTGGCCTGAACGACGGTGGCACTGGAGGTTCGCGGTCTTGTGTACCCAGCATCGTTGTGCCCTGTGCCAGGAAAGACCTCGTCGAGCGTCTTGTAAAAGCCGAGCGCGCCGTCGCCGACATTGGCGAAACTCGTTGTTATTTATGACCTCGCCTCGATTGCTTTGCCAAGCCACGCCTCCCTTGAGGTAGGCTAGGGTGTGGCTGTGCGTGCCCAGAGCGTAACCGAGGCGACCGGCCGCGGTGACAGAGACGATTGGACTCGCCTTGTTTGCGCTCAGTGCTATGCGGGAGGCGGCGAGGCAGGTATTTGTGCAGTTAGAGACAGCGCCCCAGGCATCACGTTTGAGGCCGAACACCGAACTGTTTTTCTGGGAGTTGTAGCCGATCTTGTCGTCTGCAAGGAACGCATGGGTATCGATGCCACCGTGATAGACAGACGGAATGTCGGGATTAGTGAAGCATTTTTGGCCGCAACCACCGCGGACGTGCCCGCCAATATATCCTCCGGACAAGCTCCACGGAGCCGATGACAGACGTACTGCTGGCTCAAGATCCGCCGAATGGGCTACGCCGCTTGCGACCAGCGCAATCGTTGTCGCTCCCCCAGAACGAACTCCAGATCGCATCAAACACTCCGCGGCGCAATCTCTGTCCACAACCGAGCACTTTCGAGCTTGCATCGGTGATAGCGCCGCGAATGAAGCAAGCAGCGTGCCGCTTGGAAATTGAGGAGTCTCGAGTTGCTTCGTACCAGGTGCATGCGTCAAGTTGTGGACAATGGTCTTAAAGCTGACAATCGCTCTGTACGTACCGACGACATGCTGCGCGGCAGGAAGCCGCCTTCCTCGCTGCAGAGTAGAAGGAGCCTTTCGTTGGTTTCGACAGAATTTCGATCTCACCTATCGAGGCTGATGCGAACCGGTATAATCCACTGGTTCTTACCGACGAGCGGAGCCGGCCTGGACGCTGGACCCATCTGCCCGCACAGCGCACGAGCTACGCTGGGGTTATCGAAGTCCGGCTCGCGGGAAGTCGTCACGAGCGATCGGTCACGCAACGCGGCACGGCGGGAAAGGCTCGCCGTCAGTGTCTTCCAGCTTGCCACGAATGCCTGTAACACGCCGGCTCCGGCTTCGCTGTGGTGCTAAGCGGCTGCGAACATCGGCAGATTAAGGACCTCGCGGTGGCTGGTTCTGCACGCCTAAGACTCGTTACGCTGCCCCGCACTCGGAAACGTCATCTCTGGTCGCGGAGGGCAACCTCTAGAGTACCCGAAAGGGCGCTCCGGTACGCGTTCCGAGCGGTAATTGAAGCTTGTGTAGTGCCGCTTGGCCGCCGCGAGATGCATGCTCGACAATCCTTTTCATCGCGTCAAAGCAAGTTTCAGTCTTCCCGACCTACAGCAGAACCCTACAAAGCCAAAAGCGTCAAAATGTTCGAGCACCTACAACTGCCCCTCAGCGGCTACGCAACCGCCTCGTGGAAAAACAAACACGCATCCGTCTTGATGTCGACGTCATCGCTTGGGGACCGTAGGCAACATGTAACCCGGCGAGCGTCAGGTCTTCTTTCATCAGGAGAGCACATGCAAGAATTCACAAGCCAAAACCGAGTCTCTGGGCGCGTTGATTGCGGGTGGCATGCAGACGATTGCGTGTCTACTACCAGATCAGGTAGATGCGACCGCCAACTTGAGGCCCTAGCGTTCGGTCGTATTCCCCTGCCGATTATCGAGGAAACAGTGAGCGCAAAGGACGACAGGCTAACAATTAGTCAAAACGGCATATTATGACTGGCAGAACCAGGGTGGAGAAATGTACCCGCCATTCAGGACCCTCGGTGTTCTGATTCAAGGGCCACACAGGGCGACGAATGGCGGAAGGCGTATGCGTAAGGAAAATCGATCGGACAAAAACCCTGTTGAGGAACGTCAACCGGTCGATCCAATCATGCAGATCAATCGGCTTGCATCTTCGGATCCCGAGAGGGTTGCCCTGAGGTACGGCGCAGACGCACTCACCTACAAGGCGCTGCGCTTAAGATCGGATGCCCTTGCGAGGACGTTACGAGAGAGGGGGACTCACGGCGCGGTGGTCGCCTATTTGGGTGAGCGGGACCTCGATTGGGCGACGACTGTCGTCGCAATCTTGAAGGCTGGATCAACCTACTTGCCGCTCGATCCGTCGTTACCCGCTTCCCGTACATCATTCATGATCGAGCAGAGCCGCTGCGCTCTGATTATTGGTCCAGACCGGCTGGCGTCGCTTAGCCAACTCCAGGTGAACAGCAAAGCCATCACGCAATTCGTGACGATTGAGGCGGCGCTGCGCGAAGGCCAAGCGTCGTCTCTTGCGCCATCATCGAACGGGAATGGACTTGCCTACATTCTGTTTACGTCTGGTTCGACGGGCCGCCCCAAGGGCGCAATGATCGAGCGCGCAGCGCTGAATAATCATTTGGCGGCAAAAATTGACGCTTTAACCCTAAGCCGGACGGATTGCGTCGCGCAGACAGCGTCGCACTGCTTTGACATCTCGCTGTGGCAGCTTCTGGCGGGGCTTTGCGTCGGCGGCTGTAGCGCTATCATCGATGATGCGACCCTGAAATCGCCAGTTGGTCTTCTCCAATCAATTCAACAAGGTGGCGTGACGGTTGTTCAATTCGTTCCGTCGATGCTTGCGGTGTTTGTTGAATATTTGCAATCGCTTGCGGCCGCTGAGCGAGCTCTGAACGGTTTGCGGGTTATTTCTACGGTCGGAGAACCTCTCACGCCGGGACTGGCGCGCGCGTGGCTTACCTTATATCCTCTGGTCCCCATTCTCAACCACTACGGGCCGACCGAGTGCGCGGACGGCGTTGCGCATCATCTGCTTTCCGTCCCCCCTGCGCTGACTGACCTCTATGTGCCGATCGGCAAAGCGATTTCCAACCTAGAGGTTTATGTCGCGGACGGACCGCGGCTGTGCAACCCGGGAGAGGTCGGCGAGATCTGTGTTAGCGGCGTTGGTGTCGCTGCTGGTTACGTCAATGACGACGACCGCACCAAGGATGCCTTTGGGCCAAACCCGTTCTCGAACGATCCTTCGTTCCAGCGTCTATACCGGACAGGTGATCTCGGGCGCGCTCGTTCCGACGGCCTCTTGGAATGTCTCGGTCGACGGGACCGTCAGGTGAAAATTCGCGGGCACAGAATTGAGCTGGGAGAAATCGAGGCCCGCCTTTGCGCTCATCATTCGGTACGTGGCGCCGTCGTGGTCGCCTCCGCCTGCGCAGGCGTGAAGCTTACGGCGAGAAACATAACCAGGGCTGAGGGAGAAACTGGATCGCGGCGACTTATCGCATACGTGTCGGCCCCGGCTGAGGTGAGCGAGGGCGAGCTTCAGAACTTTCTTGCCGAAGCGCTTCCCACCTACATGCTTCCAGAAAGATTCATCCACGTCGGCAGTATTCCACTGACCAGAAACGGAAAAGTCGATTTTGGAGCCTTGCCGGACCCGGCCAGTGTTCGCCCTTTCTTGCCGACTCGATTTGAGGAGCCGCAAACAGAGCTCGAAGCTCAGCTGTGTCAAATTTGGTCCGGCGTTCTGCGCATTGAGAACATTGGCGTGAATGACGAGTTCATAAGTCTCGGCGGAGACTCGCTTCGGGCGATGCTTATATTGGGCCAGGTGCAGACCTTGCTCGGAATGAGAGCGGATTTCAGGCGCGTTCTGAATGGAACGATCCGATCTCTTGCGGCGTCGATCTCGGCTCCAGTCGAATCGAAGCCGTGCACAGTCCCGACGCACGGTAGGCTAACGCGAGCGCCCCTCACGCGAGTTCAGGAGCACCTATGGTTTCTCTCACAGTTTGATCCGTCTGCCAGGAACTACATCATTCAGGGCGGGCTGCGAATAAAGGGCAGCATCGATTTGGCCGCGTTCAATCGCGCCTGGACCGATGTCATTCACTCCCATCAGGCATTTTCTGCACGCTTCATCGACGAGAAAGGTCCGCTTCAATGTTTCGGTGTTCCTCAATGCGCAAGCCTTGAACTGGCTGATGCATCTCATCTCACGGCGCAGGAAGCAGAGGAGCTGATCGCGGAGCTGCGACGAACAGAGCTTAACGCCAATTTTGATCTCGGCCAAGGCCACTTATTTCGCGCGCGTATGATCCGTTTTAGCCCTGACAACCATCTGATACTGATCACCGCTCACGAAATCATCATCGATGCCTGGTCGATCTCCGTTCTGCTCAGGGACCTTCGACAAAGGTACGTAGATGCTGCGGCGTTCTTGCCAGAAATCCGGGCGTCACTCTCGACCTATGCCCTCTGGGAAATCCAACACACGACGCCGGAGGCGCTAGCCAAGCAACGGAGTTATTGGCGTAATCAGATTGGCGATGATCCGCCGGTTCTTTCGCTCGGAACGGGACGAGCGCGGCCGCAGACAAATTCCTATCGCGGCGCTTCGCATGCGGTGCTGCTTGGCAGCGAGCTCTCCAATCAGGTCCGGGAGTTTGCGCGCCGCCATAGATGCACCACGTCGACAACACTCCTTTCATGTTTCAAGCTGCTGCTGCGGATGTATAGCGGTCAGGACGATATTATTGTTGGCATACCTCACGTCGTACGGGATCAACCAGGCAGCGACGTAATTATTGGCTTTTTCCTGAATATGCTGCCAATCCGGACCGCGATCGATGTCGACCAGTCCTTTGTGGTTCATGCGTTGCGCGTCCAGGATCTAGTTAGCACTGCCATCGCAAATTCGGCATATCCATTCGGCTGGATGGTGAGGGATGCCCGTCTATTTCGCGAAGCCGGCCGCTCACCGATTTTCCAGGTCATGTTCAACATGTACTCCGAGGCCGCCGAGCCATCCGGCCAACATGAGTTGGATCTGACATTCCGCGAATATGATACCGGCTATGTAAAATTCGATCTGACATTGTACGCACAAGATCAGGGCGATGAAATTGCTCTCCAGCTAGCGTATGCGGAAGACATATTTTCGAGCGATCTGATTGTTCGCATGGCCGACAATCTGCGCGGTCTGATCGCAGCTTGCATTGAGAAGTCGCTTGCGCCCATTAAGAATCTGAGCTGCCTCAGCGCGTCAGACGTCGCTATGCTGGACTCGCTGGTTGGCTCGGCGCAGCCATATGAGACTGAATGCCCGCTTGTCGAGGCGTTCGAGCAAATCTGCGTCTCGAATCAGAGCCAGGTGGCATATTTCGGTAAGTTCGGTGAGATCACATTCGGCCACCTGCGCGAGCGCGTAACAGCTATCAGATCGCTACTGCGGGCTTCGGACGTGGGAGCTGGCGATATGATTGCCATGCTTGTCGACCGGTCGCCCGACGTGGCCGCGGTTATTCTTGCGGCACGAGCCTTGCGGTCCATTGTTGTCCCGATATCGCCGGATTATCCGCGTGATCGGATCGAACATATCCTGCGAGATAGTCAGGCAAAGCTCTTGGTTCACGCAAATGCCGCCGAGCCTCGTTTCGACGTGCCGTCGGTCTGTCTATTGAGCCTAGAGGGGTCGAGCGTGCCCGCGCACGATTTTGGGCGCAGGGACAAACCATCAGATCAGGGAATTGCAAGCCTTATTTACACGTCGTCATCAAGCGGAAAGCCGAAAGGAGTTCTTATACCGGAATCGGCAATTCTCAATCGACTGAACTGGATGTGGCGACGCTTTCCGTTCGACGGTACCGACGTTATGGTTGTGCAGAAGTCCGCATCACTTGTTGCTTCGGCTTGGGAGTACTTTGGGGGGCTTCTGAAGGGTATACCGGCGCTGATCCTAGCCCAGGAGCAGTTGCTGGATCCGGATCTGCTGTTATGCGCGTTGGCGAGATGTCGTGCGACACATTTATTTGCCTCCCCGCCACTCCTATCCGCCGTCATCGCTTCGCAAGAACGGCGCCCGCGACCGACGGCCTTGCGGCTGGTCACAAGCAGCGCCGAATCGATGCCTTCCTCGCTTCCCGGGCGCTGGCGTGCGAATTTTCCTGAAACGCCGTTGTGGAACTTCTATGGTGCTACGGAATGTGCATCCAATGCAGCAGTCTACGAAACATCGGAGGCCGACGACGGCTCGTCGGTTGTCCCCGTTGGGCACCCAATCGATAACGTCAAACTCTACGTGCTCGATGCTCAGTTAAGGAGAGTCCCTGTCGGAGTTGCTGGCGAACTCTGCATTGCCGGACGATGCGTGAGCGCTGGGTACTGGCGGGATCAAGATCGGACCAACCGCTGTTTCATCCCGAATCCGTATGATGACGGCCGATACAGCGTTCTTTATCGAACCGGCGACATCGCACGCATTTCAACCGGCGGCCTGCTCGAGATTTGCGGCCGATCGGACAACCAGATCAAACTACGGGGCTTTCGCATTGAGTTGGAGGAGGTCGAAACGGCTCTTGAGTCTCATCCTGCAATCGCAAAAGCCGCGGTCGTCGCAGACGGCATGGATAGTCATCGCCGCTTGATCGCCAGCGTGGTTCCGGCTCGCCACAGTCTAAGCTCTGGAGATATCGTCGCTCACCTGCGCCACACATTGCCATCCTACATGATTCCTGCCGCCTTCCGTTTGGTTGACAGCATCCCCCTTACGGCAAGTGGGAAGATAGATCGTTCTCGCCTGTCGTCCGTTCCTTACCGCGAGGTGGGGCCAGCTCCCTGTGCTGAGCCCCGCACGCGGAAGGAGCGCATTCTTGCTGCGATCTGGCAGGATCTATTAGGCACCAAGAGGGTCGGACTCGATCAGAGCTTCTTTGATATCGGCGGAGATTCTCTTCTCAGCGTGCGCTGCGTCACGCTGGCGCGCAAAGCCGGGCTGAATCTCACCGTCGAGCGACTTCATCGAACACCGACTATCAGGGAATTGGCGGCAGACGAAGCGGTTACACCCCATTCCGCGGGTGGTTCATTGGCAATCACCCCCGCAATCTCATCTTGGAACCGTCTTGCCGCCTTCGACGAGCACTTCAACATCGGCGATCTGTTCTACTTGCCCGCCGGCGTCCTCAACGTCCGAACGCTGGAGCGTGCCCTTGCCCATGTCATGAATAGGCACGAAGGCCTCAGACTGCGTGTCGCTCGAACTGCTGATGGCCTACGTCTGACAATCGAGCCTTCCGTGGCCGAACGCTTGGTGGAAGAGATCGATCTTGTCGGAATAAACGTCCTTCAGCAGCGTAAGATAATCGAGAGCATCTCGGCAAGACGTCAGCATATGTTTCGGTTTGACGGCCAGACGCCTCTTGTCAGCGTCACAGCGTTCCGCACAGCGGAAAGCGGCGATTACTATCTTCTGGTCCTGATCCATCATTTTGTAGCGGACGGGATCGGCTATCGCCTTTTCCTGGAAGCGTTGGATACGGCATACAACGCTTTTGCCTCGGGCGATGCTCTAAGCGGTCCCGAGAACACACAAGCGCTCTGTCCATGGTTGAAGCGCCTTGAGCACTACGCGAACAGCGAAGCGCCAGCCGAACTCGAATACTGGGAGGGGATTGACTACAATCAGTTCGATTTTCACATCAGCGACGCTTCATCTGGCGGCGCAAGCTTTTCGAAGGTGACGGCGAGAGAGCTTCACTATGCACGCCTTGAGGGGCGCACGGATGAAGCGAACTGCCGATCCCTCTGGGAAGATCAGGCCAAATACCATCTTGAGATCGACAAACAAGCGACAGCTGATCTCTTCAATATTGCAGCCAGGTGGGCGCATTGTCAGGACGTCGATGTCTTTCTTGCGGCCATATCCAGCGCCTTTGGACGCGTTTTCGGCAACTACTCGCTCTGGATCGATAGCCTTACCTCAATCCGTGGGCGGCTTTTTGATGATCTCGATCCATCTCAGATCATCGCCCATATCAGCGAACTTGTTCCGCTTCCCTTGAGACTGAAAGCAACGGAGCACCGCCCCGATCGTGCGCGTTCAATATACCGCCAGCGCAATTCCTTGCCGCGCAGGGGAATCGGGTTTCGGGCCATGAAATTCTTAAACCGAGATACAGACGTGCGGAGCCGGGTCGGTCGCCTGCCCTTACCAAGAATTGGATTGAATTATCGAGCGGGTGTGCAGCGCCATTTTCCACGCCGTCTCTTAGCCAGGGAACCCTCTCGACTCTGGATCGGCGAAGACATGGATGAAGGGTCCGTGATTCACCTGTTCTGGTTCGATGTCGGATATCAAGCCGGCCAGCTTCAGATCGAAGCGAGGTATGATTCAAGCCAAGTCGGTTATGAGCTGACCCGTAATCTTTGCACAACATTGCAACAGGAGTTGGTGCAAACGATTAGCGAATGCGGAAGAGCTCGCGACACGTTCACCCATGAATGAGCCAGATGCGGAATTCGCCTTCGAGAGCGATCGCGATGCGATGCCGAAGAAGATGCAGCACATTGACCTATCGGCCCCCAATCTGTCGAGCCTCATTCTGCGGCTCGCGATTCCGTCTGTTGTTGGCTTGTCGATCAACGCGTTACAGCAGGTCGTCAACGCGATCTTTGTTGGCGCGCTTGGCGCACAGGCGATCGCAGCTGTCAGCATGGCCTTCCCGATCGTGGTCCTGCTCACAGCAGCTGGACAGGGGATCGGTGTTGGAGCAGCGTCGGTCATATCTCGTCATCTTGGCGCTGGAGAGTACCTGGAAGCGAGTCGAGGCGCGACCACCGCACTTGCGCTCGCCGTTCCGATCGGTATCACGGTTACGGTCGCGCTGCTTATAAACCTGCGAGGGATCTTCGTAACGCTCGGGGCGACCCCAACGATTATACCCGTGGCGCTCGACTACACAACGACGCTTTTGTTTGGGTACACATTGATGCTTCTAAACATTGTAAACGGATTCGTCGTCAGGGCCGAAGGCAATACACGGTTCAGCATGTGGACGATGGTTACCGCCTTCATACTGAACGCTGTGCTTGATCCCATCTTCATATTTCTGCTGGACCTCGGTGTGCGAGGCGCAGCCCTCGCAACGCTGGTATCTCAGATAGCTGCTGTTAGCCTCTATATCGCGTATTTTGCGAGGCTCCGCGGGATAGTCCACGTCAGGATATCTCACGTCTCGTTGCGAGCTGATCGCATCAAGCAGCTCGCGTTCATAGGGGCGCCAGCGTCCGCGACCAGTATTTTATCGGCTATTGCCGTTATGCTCTTGTACGGAGCTGCTGCGCCGTTCGGGGACGAGTCTATCGCGGCCCTGGGAATAGCTGTACGGATCTTGACGATCGGCGCACTGCCTATCACCGGCTTCTGTATGGGCTCGCAGGCTGTCCTTGGCTTTGGCTGGGGTGCACGGGACTTTGCTCGTGTACTGAAGGCTGCGAAGTTCATACTCTCAATAACGGTCGCGTTTTCCGTTGCGTATTCTGCGGCCGTTGTGATTTTTGCCCGGCCTTTGGTTGGGCTGTTCAGCAATAGCGATAAGGTCAGGGAAATTGCTGTCTCGACCTCCATCGTCTTCCATCTGTTCTTTGGGTTTTTTGGTCTTGAGAGTTTCGTAACGACGATGCTTCAGTCGTTCGGGAGGGCGCGCCTCAGTGCGGTTGTGTCCTTCGCGAGGCAGGGCTATCTCTTCATACCGGCCGTACTATTATTGCCGATCATATCGGGTTTCAACGGACTGTTGATCAGTCAAGCAATCGCTGAGCTGGGCGCCGGCATGATCGCGTTGTTTGTTATGTTTCAACAGTTCGCTGAGCTTAGACGAGCGCTCTGGCATCCCACTTCAAGAGCAACCCAGATTGTGGGTTGAAACTGGACGCGGAGCTGGAGTTTCCCGCCGGTCGAGATCGGGGTGCCGCTCGCATGATGAGCTGGTCTCCCGCGACTTGAAGCTCTTGTGGTCGCAAGCTAACCACTCGCGGGAATTCAAAGGTCCCACTTCGCGCTCCTCGAAAAAAAAAGGGTTTGTCCCAGCTATGAAAGCGCTCGCGACGTTAGGAGCTGCCATTTCTGCCGCTTTGGCGCATGATATCAGCTTTTCGGGCGGACCAATGTACGATCCCGCTCCTCCTCCGTTTCCCCCTGAAGCGAAAATTTTAGGCAACGTGTCCCTGCGTCGTCGGCGTGAATTCGCTTGGGGACGTCATCACGCTCGCGAGGGATTGCGCCGCCTCGGATTCACTCCTGTTCCGATCTTGTCTAGAAGTGATCGGGCTCCTCTTTGGCCCGTAGGCGTCGTTGGGAGCATTTCCCACTCTTCGTCTGATTGTGGCGCCGTTGCGGGATGCTCAAGAAACGTCCTCGCCCTGGGATTGGACATCGAAGATGAAGAGCCGCTCGGAGCTGACCTTATGCCAATCATATGCACCTCCGCGGAACTACAACGTCGGGAATGGTCCAGCAGTCGCTTTGGCCCAAAACTAATCTTCGTAATCAAGGAGGCTGTATACAAAGCATATTCGCCAGAAACCGGTGAATTCCTGGATTTTCAAGATGTCAGCGTTAGAACGGGCGACCAGAGCGGGTTTTTCGAGGCGGAGATCATCAATCCGGAAAAACCTATGAATTTCGGCAGTCGAACTATCAATGGAATTTATCTCCCGTTTCTTGGAGGCATTCTTGCATTGGCTGTACGATTTCGAGGCTCGTAAGTAGCGCTGCTAAACTTGTCAACGTTGCCCGGAGCCTTGGCATGAAATGATCTTCGATCTCGCAGGCGCTATACAGTTTGGTACGGCAGCCAGCCGCTGCTGACGATGATGATCGTCCCTTCGTTCACGTCAGACATCGAAGAGGAGGGGAGCATGGACCGGGTGTTTCTCGCGCCTGAACGTATCCAATCGCTCGATATCGTTAAGCAGCTCAATCTGCTCAGCGACTTGGATAAGGGCAAAGCGGGCGGCATCAGGGATTCTGTCGTGGTTTTCGTTCCGAAGAATCGCCAGCAGCTCGGCGGTGCTCGCCAAGCCAGCGCCCGCCACAATTCCCAATCGTCCATGTGGACACGCAGGGCAGACAGTCGGGCTACGCTGCCTCATCAGCATTTTACGCCTTCACAAATCGTGCCGGTGGCTTGTCGTTCGACAGAGATAACCGGTACGAACCGCATTGTGAGCCGGGTGCCGGCCTCACAAATCGGTTCTGCATTCGCGGCATCCGACTTGTTCGGCCGCGACCATAGGCAGAGCCGCGCGGACCACTGCCTGGCAGACATTATGGCTGGCTTCAGTTGTGGAGCCGGGGCGTTACGGGCGAACAGTGCCGACTCTTCAACACTTCTTCCTTTTCGGTGGAAAGGTCTCCCCGATTTTGGCGGCGGCCGACTGATCGGCGCGTCTTGGGGGGCAATTCGCTACATCACTGTCGGGTTGACGCCCGAAGCGGCCGATACGGTGCTCGGCCTCGTCCGAGGACAGTGCACCGGCAAATCAAGGAAATGTTAACCATTTAACCCAATGATCTGTATGGAGATATTTACGGTTCTTGATTTGTTCTTTGCGAGTTGCTACACCCTCCAGACGCTTTTGTCCCCGAAAAGCAGCCGCCGCAGGGGGTAGCTAGGGTTGGACGATGAACCTTCTCGCACGAATGAATGACGGGCCGGCCGTACGGTCAATCTCGCCGCGTAGGGAGTTGGGTGCCTACGAAGCGCTGTGGCTTGAGAAGGGGGCTACCTTCAAAACGATCGCCGAGAAATTCGCATCGGACCCGACTGCTGTCCCTTCCGACTTCGTTTCAGGTGCTGTGGCGGACGTTCGCGCATCGGAAGTTCTGGCTGCGCTCAAGAAGGCAGGCGTATCTAGGTTCGGAACTCGGCTGAATCTCACTGGCAACTATCCTCCGAAGCTCCGGGATGCAAGACATCCGGTGGAAATGCTTTATTTCCAAGGTGCTTGGGAGTTCGTCGAGACGCGATGCGTTGCCGTCGTGGGGAGCCGCAATCCTAGCGAAGCTGGAAAATCGCGTGCGGCGAGGCTCTCACGCGCGTTGGTCGAGCGCGGCTTTACGGTTGTGTCGGGCCTCACAACCGGCATCGACACTGCAGCTCATACAGCCGCGATCGAGGCGAAGGGCCACACAATCGCTGTGATCGGCACGCCGATCGGGACCTATTACCCGAAGGAGAATCAGGCGCTCCAGCGCAGGATCGCGGAGGAAGATCTGCTCATTTCTCAGGTGCCAGTGCTCCGGTACGCTAGTCAGCACGTACCGCAGAACAAGCTGTTTTTCCCTGAGCGAAACGTCACGATGAGCGCTCTCACCAAGGGGACGATCATCGTCGAGGCCAGCGACACAAGCGGGACGCTCACGCAGGCTCGCGCGGCCTTGCAGCAAAGCCGCAAGCTGTTCATTCTCGATTCCTGCTTCAAGCGAGATGACATCACTTGGCCGGCGAACTTCGAGAAGAGGGGCGCGATCCGTGTCCGCGATCTTGCCGATATCTGGGGCGCGTTAGGTGATTGCACGCCTTCTCCAGCAAATTGACGAGACCAACCGCAGAGACCACTGGTACCTCGACGAGGGTGACGATTGTCACTACCTCTACGAAATTACGGCCCCTTTGGGTTGGCGCGGCGGCGAGACCAATCAGCTCATTCACAATCTTCAGAAGAAGCGAGGCGACGGTGGGTACCAATATAAGGCCGCGGCAATCGCTAGATGCGCGAACGATCTGTCAGCGGTTTTAAACGCCGAATGGTTGGGCCAAGCCACGATTGTTCCGGTTCCGCCATCGAAGATGAAAACCGATCCCGCCTACGATGATCGTATGGTGCAGGTCTGCAGAGCAGTCCGCGCCCCGGCGCCTCCCGACGTCAGGGAGTTAGTCGAGCAGATCGCCTCGACGAACACTTTCAAGGGCGGCAACCGGATGTCGCCGACCGAGCTCAAGCAGAACTACAGGATCGCGGAAAACCAACTGCAGAACCTGCGCGGTATCGTGGGTATCGTCCGACGACGTCCTCACGACAGGCTCCCATTTCAAAGCCGTCAAGGAGATGATTCTTGAGCGCGCTCCGCAGACGCCCGTAATTGGACTCTTCGTTGCCAGACGCGCGCTCGCAGATCCATTTAACGAAGTGCCGATCGAAGACCTACTGAGGTGAACGATTGTCACCCACATGCCGCTGCGGTAGAGCCGGCTCCGCCGGCATACGGGCGTGCCTGGACATGTTTCATGCCACGGCCCGATCTCCCTTGGAAACGCCGCGTGCGACAATCTTTGGGGCGTCATCGGATAGCGGCCGATGCAGGGCCTTCGCTTCGTCCCATGGTGCGCGTCAAGCCATAGACTTAGGTACGGTCCCGGGGCTGACTTCGCTGGTGCCCCGGTCTCCATCGAAGATTGTCCAGATGCCGTACAGCGGATTCCTTCATGCACTGGATACTGATCACCGCTCAACAGCGGTGGTCCAGATCGCGCTCGCATGCTGTCGCCGAGATCTTGGACTGCACGCCAAGCTTTCCTCGCGAGCAACTGCACATATACGCCGGTATACTCGACTATACGCAAGTATAGGTGCGCCACCGATAGGATGGTGCGCAAGGGAAATCTTAATTGAGATTCGATACGCCCACTTATGTTGGATTCAAGTGGCGGTTGGAATTATGTGGCACAATCGGATATCAAATCTCGCCCTGGCATTATCCGTCCCAGCAGCAACAGTTGCGGCTAATGCAGATGCGCTCTCACTTCACTTCTGGGCCGGACTCCTTCTCGGCGGATTGATGTTGGTCCTTTCCTTCTTGACGTCGACGAGACGGGAGGCGCCAGCAGTGAACTTGGACGAAGCGATGGCGATCAAAGCGTTCGAGTCGATCAAAGATGGTATTACAATTTATGACGCCGACCGGTGCGTGCTCGGCAATGATGCTGCAGCTCACATGCTCGGGCTTTCCAATGCAGAAGAACTGAGAGGATTGGATATCGCTTCGCTTTCTCTGGATCCTCAACCGAACGGCAAGACGGTTGCGCAGATGTTCGAGGAGACCAATGAGCTTGTGATGAGGTCGGGCCACGTCGCAATCGAGTGGTGGCTTCGGCGTAAAGATCAAACCTCCATTCCGGTCAGGATTAGTCTTGTCGTATCGAAATTCAGCGGCCGTCCGATAGTCGTGTGTGTTTGGCAGGACATAACCGACCTGGTTCGTATGCGCGAAGAGAGGCTGAGTCTTGCAAGGAGATTTGATAGCGATGTGTCGCGGGTCGTCGACGTTGTGGCGAGCTCAATGCAGGACATGCAAGCGGTTGCATCGGAAATTACTGCTTCAACGGACGATGTATACCATCGCACTGAAGCTATGACAGGAATGGTGAAAAAGACGGAGGAAAACTCCACTGCCGTGTCTTCGGCTGCTCAGGAATTCTCGGCCTCGATTACCGAAATCAGCCGACAAGTGTCGACCGCGGCGAGCATTTCGCAAACTGCGCGCGATAAGACCGTGCGCGCTGAAGCTACATTAAGTGAGCTCGTTGCGTCGGTGACGAAGATCAGCAGCGTCGTCCAAATGATCGAGAGCATAGCCTCGCAAACCAATTTGCTGGCCCTCAACGCCACCATCGAGGCAGCACGCGCTGGCGAAGCGGGGCGAGGCTTTGCAGTCGTGGCGGGGGAAGTTAAGAATCTCGCCGCACAGGCAGCAAAAGCGACGAGCGAGGTTGATACTCAAATCATCGCCATCCAACAAAAGACAGAACTGGCAACTGCGGCGATGGGGGACATCGCTGACATAGTCGACAAGGTGCAGGAGATCTCGAGCAGCATATCGGCGGCCATAGAAGAGCAGTCCATTGTGACGAACGACATCTCAAGAAGTATCACCAGCATCAGTTCTGATATGCGCGATGCGTCCAGAGATATTGACCAACTGAATGATGCATCGCGCACCTCTGGCTCATCGGCGGGCCAGGCGGTTGGGAAGATAACCGATCTGAGCAAAAATATCGCATCGTTACAGGGGCAGGTCAGTGACTTCTTGATCAAAATAAGAGCGTAGTAGGGTGCGCTCAGTTCAAGTCCTGGTATCTTCGTCAGTCCTCGCCTGATGTCAGGAAGGCGCGGTAAGCCTGCTGGATGCCATCTCTCAGGGACGTTTTCGCGCGCCAGCCCAGCTTTGCGAGCCTGCTGACGTCGAGCAACTTGCGCGGCGTACCGTCGGGGCGAGAAGTGTCGAAGGTGATGGCGCCGCTATACCCGACGATGTCGGCGACGACGCGGGCGAACTCGGCGATGGTGACGTCCTCGCCCGTGCCGATATTGATCAGCTCCACGGCCGAATAGGTCTTCATGAGGTGAACGCAGGCATCCGCCATGTCGTCGACATAGAGGACTCGCGCCGCGGCGTGCCGGTGCCCCAGACGGCAACGCTCGCTGCACCTGAGAGCTTCGCCTCGTGAAAGCGGCGGATCAGGGCTGCTATAACATGGCTATATTCGGGATGGTAGTTGTCGCCGGCGCCGTATAGGTTGCTCGGCATCACGCTGATGAAGTCGCTTCCGTACTGACTGCGATAGGCTTCCACCATCTCGATGCCGGCGATCTTGGCGATCGCATAGGGCTCATTGGTCGGCTCCAGCGGACCGGACAGCACCATGTCTTCGCGCAATGGCTGGGGAGCAAGTTTTGGATAGATGCAGGAGGACCCCAGGAACATCAGCTTCTCGACCTCATTGAGATGAGCCGCGTGGATCACATTCGCGGCAATGGCAATGTTGTCGTAAATGAATTCGGCGCGCAGTGTATCATTTGCGACGATGCCGCCGACCTTGGCGGCAGCCAAGAACACAACTTGGGGCCGCGTCTTGGCGAACCAGCCGAACACCTGGGCCTGGTCGCGCAGATCGACCTCGCTTCGTTCCGAAGTGACGAGCCGCAGGTCTTCCTGCGCAAGCCGGCGCATCAGCGCGGCCCCGACCATGCCGCGATGGCCGGCGACATCGACCGTCTTGCCTTCAGCTCAAACGGTGTGGCAGCCACCGGCGGCCTCCCGCTTCGCTTCGTTTAGGTCGCTCGCCATCATCTCCTGCACGAGCTGCGCTAAATTGCGCTTCGGCTTCCAGCCGAGCTGTTCGCGCGCCCTGGTGGCATCGCCAATGAGAAGATCAACCTCGGTCGGGCGGAAATAGGTCGGGTCGATCCTGACCACCGTCTTGCCACTCGCCACATCAAGGCCAACCTCATCCACTCCCTTGCCGTGCCACTCGATCTTGCGCCCAACCTCGGCGAATGCGAGCTCGACCATCTCGCGCACCGACCGCGTCTCGCCGGTGGCGAGGACGAAATCATCGGGCTTGTCCGCCTGCAGGATCATGTGCATACCTTCGACGTAGTCGCGGGCATGCCCCCAGTCGCGCTTGGCTTCGAGATTGCCGAGATAGAGCGTCTCCTCGAGACCGACATCAATGCGGGCGACGGCGCGGGTGATCTTACGGGTGACGAAAGTCTCGCCGCGAATTGGGCTCTCGTGATTGAACAGAATGCCGTTACTTGCGAACATGCCATAGGCTTCGCGGTAGTTCACCGTAATCCAATAGCCGTAGAGCTTGGCCACACCATAGGGCGAGCGCGGATAAAACGGCGTGGTCTCTTTCTGGGGGATTTCCTGAACCAGGCCGTAAAGCTCAGACGTCGAAGCCTGGTAGAAGCGCGTCTCTTTCTCCAAGCCAAGATTTCGGATCGCCTTAGGCGCAGCACACCGATCGCGTCGGCGTTCGCAGTATATTCCGGTTTTCAAAGCTGACGCCGACATGGCTCTGGGCGGCAAGATTGCAAATCTCGGTCGGTCTGATCTGCTGGACCAGGCGGATCAGATTGGTCGAGTCGGTCATGTCGCCGTAGTGCATGAGAAACGGCACGCTCCCGACATGCCGGTCCTAATACAGATGATCGACGCGCGCGGTGTTGAAGGAAGAGGATCGCCGCTTGATGCCATGCATGATATAGCCGAGCGATAGGAGATATTCGCAGAGATAGGCGCCATCCTGCCCGGTCACGCCGGTGATCAAGGCGACCCGCCGTTGAGAGTTTGATTAGTCAGATTTCACCCTGATGCAAACGAACCGATCGATTTCCGTGGCCTTCAGGTACTTGCCGGGAGCTAAACCGTTGCGCGGTCATAAAGAAATGAGTACTGAAGGACAATAGACGGTTATATCGATGATTTTGCAGAGCTTTTTCGCCTGGCCCTGCGGTTCGCTATGCTGGCAAGGTGTTCAGAACAGCCGCGCCAAGGGCGTCCCGGCGCGGCACTAGAGACACTGAACGCAGTTTCGAGCGATATTCCAGCGCCGAAAATCGCTGAGCAATCGATAGATAAAGTTGTGAAGTGCCACGACGCGAGCGAGTGAAATCCGTCGAAAAACGCAACCAAGTGCGGAATTTATGCGCCGATAGCGAGCTCCTTGCATTAATCAAAGTCGAAAGCTAGCTACATCCGGTAGGAACTCTACCTTTGTGCGGGCCGGTTGCTTGGGAGTCGACGAAATTGACGCGGGTAGTGCCCATCTTGAAATTCGGCGAAGCGCCATGGTAGCAGGATTTGGCCATTTATCTCTATTGCCTGGTCACCGCGCTTAAGACGCCAAGCAAAAAAAGCCTCCGCAGGACTGTTCTCAAGTTTGAGGTCGCACAGGACCAGTATTGAGGTCATTGAGAAAGGCCGGCAGGATATAAGGGAGTGCGAGGGCTGCAATCGAGCATTGCACGGGCCGCAGCAGAACTCCGAGAGTCAAAACTAGAGCATGCCGCAGCGGGAAGTGCGATCGAAGCCGAACGGGTTCCAAACGACGAATTAAGCAAACGCCTCCGGACTCTCTGAGACAGCTGGAAGAAGCAGTATTGGAAGATACGTGATCTATCTCACTTGAATTCAGGATCACGCGATCCGTATTATCTTCCTCACGAGACGACGGGGGAGATCTCCAAATGCTGGATACCGCTACCGCCGAGCTTCTGCGCGCTGTGCTTGAGGAGGTCTGCGCGAGCATTTCCCGATACGAGACGGGCGTCCGCGCACATGTTGCTGCTAAGCTTCTGGAAGCCGCAACCAGAGGCGAAAGGATACCCGGCCGCCTCAAACAGATTGGTGTCGAAGCGCTTCGAGAAGCACCGACCATGTGGCGGTAGACGCCGACAATAACTCAGGTGAATTTCCAGGTTACCGTTCTAAAGATTCTTGTGAGCTATCCGGACGGGTTCGCGTCGATGGCGGAGCTTAAACGCGATATGGCGATTTTAGCGACGAGCGGTCGAGACTGGGCCGCGCGTACCAAGAGAATGGCCGCTCGTGTCCAGAACCTCGACATCTTTTCGCAGGGGCTCATTGAGCGGATGAACGGTGGCTGGCGTATCACGGAAAAGGGCCGGGCCGTCCTCGATGTGATGGAAGCGCGACGGGTCGTGGTGCAGCCGGAGACGAACGTATCTGCTTCCGGGCAAACGGAAGCTGATAATGATCGATAGGCCGTGTCAATGATGGAAGCGCGGACAACGTGCGCGACGTCCAACTATGATCCGTTCTGCTGACGAGAGACGGCTTGACAGGTGATTGATTTCGTTCTGCGCATCGGCCATCGAAATTGCTGCGGATGAGTAAATCTGCGGCAATCGTTACGTCCGGCGACTTATGCGCCGATGCCACATGGAGCGGACCATTCGATGGCATCGATCGTCAGCTTACAGCAGCTTGCTGCTCTCGTGGTGTGACCGCGCTCTAATTTGAGTCAGCGGTCATGCCGGCCCCGCTTATGTTGTGGACGATGAAACACAATAGAGCGATCGAGGCGGCCCACAGCGCGAGGTGCTCCCACCAACATAACTCGCGCTCGGACGTGTCACGCGCGATGGCTGCGGCTAAGCCGCCTAGCGTCATTCCTGCCATCACCATCGCAAACAAGTCAACGCCTTCCATAAGCGCTCCGTTCGATGTGGCGTGCAAAATCTGCCATCGTATTCCTGTCGGTTGTTTTGCGTTTTTGCGTTTGCGTCTGACCAGCCTTGCTGCGTTCGAAGCTCATCGCGGTTCGTCTTGACGCGGGAGGGAGGCAGCCGCGGCTAGCTGCGCGTAATGAGCTACGACACATCCGGCGTTGGCTAGCCTGGTGCTTCCACGTTAGGAACATGAACGTCGTAGTCTTTGCTGTCGCTACACCTGGGCGCACGCCAGCTAAGCAAACCGGTGCGTCTGATCGAGAAAGCCGAGATCCGTCCAATTCTGTCCAGTATCATTGTCGCGCGGCACCTGTTGAAAGTTTGCGGACAGCCTGAGTTCGGAGACCTCATTCACCGGCGACTGCTTTGAACTAGCTACAACTTGACGTAACGTACGATTCAAGTCCCAGAGACCGATCGTGCAGAACTGTCCGTAAGGGCTCTGTTCGAGCGTTCGAGGACCTTGCATCGTACATGATAGGTACCGTCACCCAGTCCGCAGCTATCCACAATTGTGACTTGTGCCTGCCAAAATGGGAGGCTCAAGCGCTGTTGAGCGACATCAATGCGCTTTTCGGGCGTTCCCAACTACGGTGTATTTGTAGCCGAACAACCGACCGCTCGGGTTGCTGAGGTTATGGGCTCGGATTGCCGGACAGTCCGGGCCCCTCTCCTGCAAGGCATGTTCGAAGCGCAATCTCTACTGATGAATTGTTCCTCAGTGATCGAGGAAACACTGGCAAAGTCAAAAAGCCTGAAACGCCTCTGATGGAAGACAGCACGAGTCGAGGGTGACGCTGAGAATGTTGCACGATTGTACACTGTTGCCAAACCGAGCGTAGGACTACGAGCATCAATTGTTACGTTGACCACAATTCGAATGACGTTGATGTTTAGCAGCGGTCCATTCAAAGATGCTTGTACGAATTGCTTTCTGAGAACGGCGTTGTCGGTTGCGGCACGTTGCTTGCTTCTGCTCAAGGTAACATCGCCACTCAGTCTGGTGATGTAGGGGCGGGCCCGATGCGCCCCTGCTCGTGTGTCGGGCCCGCCCTGTTCTATTCTCTGAGCCAGGAACTCGCATCGACCTGGCGGCAATTCGCAATGACGCGGCCTAGAGTAAAAAGGCCGCCCGAAGGGATGGATACGCGTATGGAACGTCGGTACGAATCGCGGCCGCAGTATCGCTTGCCGCCTGAACCAGCGAGAAACTCTGTCGTCGTACCTGCGACGGATCGTCGAAATTGTTAAGACATCAACCGACGCCTTCAGTTGCGTCCGCGGCAGCCCATTGCCTCGACAGTCGAACTGTGGAAGCCGTCTCTGGTATGAGACTGGCTGGTTTACCCCAATTCCTCGCATCTTTTGGAGAAATACGCGATGCACAACGTCGTTTGCATAAAGCAGGTTCCGGACTCAGCGCAGATTCGCGTGCATCCCGTAACGAACACCATCATGCGCCAAGGCGTACCGACGATCGTCAATCCTTACGACTTGTTCGCGCTCGAGGCTGCTCTGGAGCTACGCGATAAGATTGGCGGCGAGATCACCGTTCTGACCATGGGGCCCCCCGCCGCCGAAGACTCGCTGCGAAAGGCGCTGACTTTCGGTGCAGATCGCGCCGTATTGCTCACCGATCGTGTGTTCGCGGGGGCCGATACGCTAGCGACCACTTACGCGCTCGCGACGGCTATTCGTAAGATCGGAGAGGAGTACGGCCCGCCCGACCTCATATTCGCAGGCAAGCAGACGATCGACGGTGACACCGCTCAGGTTGGGCCAGGTATTGCCAAGCGGCTCGGAGTGGTTCAACTCACCTACGTCGCTGAGATCACGAACCTGGATCTCGCGGCACGCGCAATCGAGGTAGAGAGACGCGCGGAAGGCGGCGTGCAGGTGCTGCGCACGAAGCTTCCATGTCTCATCACCATGCTAGAGGCGACAAACGAGATCCGTCGGGGCGGCATGAGGGACGCTTTGCGTGCGGCACGCACTGACATCGCAAAATGGAACGCACAGGACGCTGGTGTGGCAGATATCTCGAAATGTGGTCTTAAGGGCTCGCCGACTATCGTTAAGCGTGTCTTTGCGCCCCCGAAGCGTGCTGAGAAAGCAATGATGGTGGAGGGCGCCGAGCAGCCTGTACCAGCGTTGATCGACGCGATCTTTAAGCACCGGCCAAAGCTTGAAACTGAACTTGCAGCCCTGGCACACGCTTCTGATTCGAGGTCGTAGCGATGGGCCGTTGAAATCTCTCACGACTGTCGCGGCGCGGTATTATCCATGAAGCCTTGGTACAAAATTCTCTACGCCCAGGTGCTGATTGCCATCTTCCTGGGCGTTATCGTCGGCTGGCTGTGGCCCTCGGTCGCCACCAACGACTGGGTCAGGGCGATGGGAGAGGGCTTCGTCAAGCTGATCAAGATGGTGATCGCCCCGATCATCTTCTGCACCGTCGTCTCCGGCATCGCCCATATCCAGGACGCCAAGAAGGTCGGCCGCATCGGCGTCAAGTCGCTGATCTACTTCGAGATCGTTTCGACCTTCGCCCTTTTGATCGGGCTTATCGTCGGCAATCTCGTCAAGCCGGGCGCGGGCTTCGGCAGTGGGGCGGCCAGCGCTCTGGCGGTCGCAAGCTATGCCAGGCAAGCCGAGGGACAGAAGACTGTCGACTTCATCCTGCACATCATTCCCGACACCGTGGTCGGCGCCTTCGCGCAGGGCGAAATCCTGCAAGTGTTGCTTTTCTCGGTGTTGTTCGGCTTCGCCATCATGGGGCTCGGGGAGCGCGGCCAACTGATCCGCAACTTCATCGACGATGCCGCGCACGCCGTGTTCGGCGTCATCTCGATTGTGATGCACGCAGCGCCGATCGGCGCGTTCGGCGCGATGGCCTATACCATCGGCAAATTCGGCACCGCCGCGATCCTCAATCTGATCGGGTTGATCGCGACCTTCTACGCCACGGCGGCGCTGTTCGTGTTCATCGTACTCGGTACCATCGCGCGGGTCGCCGGCTTCTCGATCTTCAAATTTCTCGCCTACATCAAGGACGAGCTGCTGATCGTGCTCGGCACCTCGTCCTCGGAAAGCGCACTGCCGTCTTTGATGGAGAAGCTGGAGCGCCTCGGCTGCTCGAAATCCGTGGTCGGCCTGGTGGTACCCACCGGCTATTCGTTCAACCTCGACGGCACCAACATCTACATGACGCTGGCGACCCTGTTCATCGCGCAGGCGCTCGGCGTCGATCTCACCTTGGGCCAACAGATCACCATCCTGGTGGTGGCCATGCTGACCTCGAAAGGCGCCTCCGGCATCACGGGCGCCGGCTTCATTACGCTTGCCGCGACGCTCGCGGTTGTCGATCCGCGGCTCGTGCCGGGCATGGCGATCGTGCTCGGCATCGACAAGTTCATGAGCGAATGCCGCGCGCTGACCAACCTTTGCGGCAACGGCATCGCCTGCGTGGTCGTTGCCTGGTGGGAGGGCGAGCTCGACCGCAAGAAGCTCAATGGGCGAGTTTGCCGGTAGATCGATCGGCGAGCATCATCGATTAGGCGCTCCCCCGCGCTTGCTGGCCGATGATAGGACGAGCACGAGAGCGACAAGTTCGTTACGGCTTGGCAGTTGGATCGGCACGCGCCGATGATCTCTGCGCGTCGGCGGAAGAAGCAACAGCGCACGTTGCAACCGCACCGTGAGAGTTACACGATGGTGCCGTCGTCGAACCATGAATAGCCGAAGATGCCCGGGATCTCGGTTGTCAGAATGGCAATGTCAAAACCGTAGAGAATTTCAAAGCCACATTGAATTTGATTGAGCCGCAACTTAGCCGATTTCCACATCATCTTGATAGTTCGGGGACATGGCGGCTGGCTTATCGAAGAAGCCGAAGGCGCATCTTGAGACGGCAGCATTGAGGTCTAAGTTAGGCACTGCACTAGGTCGCAACGGAGGCGCTCTGCGGCCGCGCTGCAATACGTCAAAGCTATCTCCGAAGAAGCTCCGTTAACGCGTCGATCGCTTCAGCCGAGCAACGCATATCCTCAATTTCCTGAGATATCATAAGGGCTCTTGCGCGAATAGCCGCGATACTGGAGAGTTCTGGAGCATGACATTCAAGTGCGTCCAGGCGTTGGCTCAGTCGATCTAGCTGAGACTGAAGTCGCTGGATGTCCGCGTCACGACGTGTTGGAGAGTTGAAGGCCCAGGTCCGCCGCGCTTGCATGATTTGTCCCCTTCTTTAGCTCCCGCCACCTTCTTAGCACGGTTCATGGCCGGAATGGTAAACCATTGTAAAGAGCGAAGCGGTTTGAAGTCGCACCAATCCTGATCTTGTAGCTGCCAAACATCTCAGCTGCTGTCGTCGCGCCGAGCAGTCGCTGGCCGGTAGACAAAAAGTGTGACCGGCCTCATGGAATGACTTGAACCTGACGTAGCGTCAAGTTGTAGGATTAGAGACAATCGTGGGTGACCCGTAGGTCAATTCAGTCGGAGAGAGCTGGTTGCCCGCTACGTCAAGCACCTGTGTAGAGCGTTATGATTGAATGCGCGACGAAGAAGGATCAGCGAAATCCGGGATGCTACTGGTGACAGCGCGCGTTTCGAAGCGCCTGCACGCGGTGGCCATGCAGGAGAAAGCAGCCATTGAGTTGGTGCAGGAGCAGCCAACTCCTCCGGTGTGGCCGTTTGGCGACCTCGGTTGCCGGCAGAAGGGTGCCGCAAGTTATAGGATGAGGTCGATTGAAGTCGCCACCGGTCAAATGGCCACAGCCTCGTCTCGGCCGGTCGAGCGCGCCACCGCCACGACGTTCCCCTACTGCCCAGCCGAGACAGCAATGGCTTGGTCGGACGATGGCGGCGCCAACATGTTGTCTGAGTAAACTGATGCGTTGCTTCATGCGCACCTAAGAAAGCTCGAGCCGAGGTCGGGTCGTCCACGGATCGAGCGACCATGCCACCGAGAGCGGGGCGAGAGTAGCGTCCAAAAGCGTTGTGCCAGGGACGCCTGTCTATCCTCAGCGCGATCGCGCCTCGCCCCAAGTCGTGAACCGTTCGCGACTTGCTGGGCTGTCCGCGCGGAACAACGGCGCATCCCATCGGCGCACAAGGTAGGCGGATTGAAAGGTAGGGATGTCTGGCGGCTTTATCGAAGGACGGGGTGCGTTGCGACATGTGCCCTGCACATCATGACAATACAAGGAGCTTACTGCCATTACGTGGCAGTGCTTGCCTGAAGCGAAGAAAGAAGGTTCGAGCAGAACGTGATCTGCGTTGGATTCAACTTATCTGCCAGGCAGAGGGAGGTAGCATGAGAGCACGGATTGGGAGCCAGCTCGAGGCTGGTCGCGTACATCATGGACAATTCGCCAGCCCACCCGGATCAGGTCCTTGTGGTCTTTTCTTTGTCCAGGGGCCCTGTGGCTGCAAGCTCAGGGTCATTGGATTGCTCCGCCCGCGCTGGGAGCATGTCTCCGTCTCAACACCGCGGCGTTGTCCGAACTGGCAGGAGATGTGCTTCGTCAAGGACCTTTTTTGGGATGAGGAAGAGTGCGTGATGCAGCTGCATCCGCCCCAGTCCGAATACGTGAACAACAGCCGATACTGTCTGCATCTCTGGAGGCCGACTAGCCAGGAAATTCCGATGCCCCCCTCGGGGTTTGTGGGCATAGTTGGGCTTGGCCCTTCCGAAGCGGCTACGCTGGCTGCACAAATGCGGGTCAGGTAACCCTGACCATGGAGCGGTCTTAGAGCTCGCACGATCATGAACTGGGGCTCATCCCGATCGTGACGTATAGCGCGCTGCCCGCAAGATCGGCCGGAAGAATGCAATTGATCGCCAATTGTTCCGCTTGGTGGCCTTCAAGAATTTCGCGCTGGGATCGATAATTCATCGCGCTCGGCAGTCATCCTTTTCGTGTGCTCGCCCGCTTTATCTACGACGGCGAACCCATCCACTGTTCGGATATAATCTATCAATACAATCGATTTTACGAACTACCGAGAACCGCTGATAACAAATGCCGATGAGACTTTAACTCAGGCGCATCGGAATGATTGGCAACGAAAAAGAAATCTCAATCGAGGTCGGATGCCAATTTAGAAGGTGTTTTCGTGGACCAGCAGAAAGCGCGCCAGATGCCCGTGGTAAACGACTATCGGCAAACCTTCGTATAGTGTTTCCAACCTCTTCGATGTTGGCCTCCTACCTCCGTACAATTGAGCCCCCCTCGACGGCACTTTAGCCTCGCGACGAAGGCGAGAGTTGTCGATTTAAGGTGTCTAATGTTTCTTCAAAAGGATCGTGTGGAGTGCGGTCAGGTGGCGCGTCACGTCGCGCCCAAGTTGCAGAAGAAGTCCTTCCTTGATCTGGTCCGAATGGCCCATACGCTCGATATCATCGCCGTTGTGTGCGACGAACGGGCAGTCCATCAACCGATATTGGAGATGCTTATCTCGGCAGGCTATGTGCCAGATCTGTTCCACAGTGCAGATGAATTTGTGAATTCGAAGCGTTTCATCAGCACGTCTTGTTTGATCTCGGACATGCAGTTGCCGGGCGCAAGTGGACTAAGTTTATACGAGCGCCTTGTCGCATCCGGAAACGCGATTCCCACCATTCTTGTTCTCGCAGGTCCCGACGACGACAGCCGGGCTCGCGCGCTGCAAGCCGGAGTGTCGCGATTCCTGCACAAGCCATTCAGCAATAGCGAACTGCTCGCGTGCATCAAATCGGCACTCAAAGACCAGACGACGCTTCGGAGCCGCGCTTGAATATTGTTGTTCGCAACTTCCAGAGTCGTCCCTCGTGTGTGACCAGTACCGTGGACGCCTGACGGCCGAATGGGTGCAAGGTTATGATCCGCCGAACTCGAAGGGCTTCAAAGCGACGAGCTGCCTTTCCAAAGATTCGAGTTCGAAAAGGCTAAAGCGTCGGAGAAACGATGGCTGAAATCACCACATGCGGGGATATGCGCACGTCAAGACGTGCAGTGGAAATAGTTCCGGCGCTCAGAGAAACTCTACCGAAGCCCAAAACCGCAATTTCTGCGAAAGGCCTAAAGCATGCTAGACCCTAACCCATTAGAAGTACACCGCCAGATCGTTTCACGTCTGGGAAATCCAAACCCCGTTATCTTGGACATCGGTTCTTATGACGGAACTGATACGCGACGTTTTCTCCAGCTGTGCCCAGAAGCGCGGTTCTATTGCTTTGAGCCCGATCCTCGAGCGGTCCTTCGCTTCAAGAAGAACATGCAAGACCTCAACAATGTGAAGCTATTTGAGGTCGCGATCAGCGATCGAAATGGCCGGATTGAATTTCATCCAAGCAATGGGGATGGAGAGGCGGAGGGATGGGATCTGTCGGGCTCAATACGTCGGCCAAAAAACCATCTAGCTGAGTACGATTGGGTTCGATTCGATCAGCCAATTTCCGTCGAAACCCGGAGGTTGGATGACTGGAGCAGCGAAGCTAACGTAAACAAGATTGATTTGATATGGATGGATGTTCAGGGAGCAGAATCCGATGTCATCGCTGGTGGCGGACGTACCCTGAGCAATACGCGCTTCATCTACACGGAATATAGCGACCGGGAGCTTTACGAAGGGCAGCTATCCCTGCAAGCCATTCTCGAGCTCCTACCATCGTTCGAAGTGGTGACTCTCTATCCCCGCGCAGTGGAGGGTGACGTATTGCTTCGGAATAAAAACTGCTAACTCGGATTCGGCCTTCTGTTTGCCGCAAGGTATGTTCGCTATCGAGCGCAAACAGAAGGCCGACAAGTCGGAATAGGCTTCTTAGTCAAACGCATGATCCCCGGTACGTGACCTCTACTCCGCCGTCGAGCCGACAGCTATCCCTCCACTGAAGGGCGTTGGCGTCCCAAGAGGTGACCCGAAATCGTAGGTTAAGGGGGTATTGAAATCATAGAATCTTTGCGTCCTCGTGGGCTCACCGCACGGGGTGCTCGCGTTATTCTATCGCTAAGCCAGAAGGTGCAAAAATTGCGAGTCGAAGCCTTGGCGATGCCGAGACATTGAGCACCTGTGAGACGTGCGGGAAGCAGCCCGAGGTCGGTCAGAGACGATAAGCTCAGATGCGGTAAGCACGGACGCATCGAGTTGAGGCAGCCATGATTGACTGACCTGTCAGGCTTTAGTGGCGACGTTTTCGCGCAGATTGATCGATGAGGAAATCATCCAGTTTCCGACCCGCACGAATTTGCGGGCTGAGCCATCGGGGTAATCTGCCACGCCCTGACCAAGTTTGCGCTGGGTTTTTCGGGTTTCGATACTTTGGCCGCACTGGCGGGTAGGGGCGGCGCTCACGGGTGGGCCGGGCAACCTTGTCGACCCCTCCGATCTTGCGCAGCCGCTCCTCTAGTTTGACTTTTTCTGCCGCAATCCGTTGAGCGAGAGCCGCAGCCACCTTCTCGTGGAGACTCCACAACTCATCGACGGTCATTGACTTCAGGTCATTCATTTTCATTGCGATCGGCCACTGCGGGGAAATCTCATCGTGCATTAAATAGCGGCGTGCGAAGTAATACACAAGGCGCGATTCCAGAGTGGCAAAAGAACGACCTCATGAAGGACGCCGCAAATGAAGAGCTGGAAGCAGCGCAACGTTGCTGGAGGGGCGAGGGGAAAAACAATCGATGCCCTAAAGCTTGATGCTTCAACGACGTTAGCGCCTATGTGAATCTACTGGAATGCAAGTACTGGTCCACATTTTGGACCGAGCAATCTCACTCCACGAGCTATATGGCTACCACGCGGCGGCTCAGCATATTCAACCCCATCAATCCAAAACGACATATCCTCAATGGCAAGCTGGGGATTAAAGGTCCATCCGGTCTGGACGGCTTTCACCACTGCGAAGGCCCTGCGTGATGAAAATGAATCCGGAATGATGACATCAGCATCCTGCTCACATGTTGAGAGAAGCTCAATAAGTTCTTTGACCTTCATTTCGTAGCCTTCGCATCGCAGTTGCGCGGGGGTGTCCATCGATAGGTTGTGAAGGATCGGTGAACCGCCCGTCAAGCTGCAAGAAAACCGATTACAATCAAGCGACGCTCTCTAATCCTGAGTCCGGGGAGACCGTTCCATCTCCGCGTGCGGCCTCGAGGGCATTTCGGCGTTCAGGCGCCTGTCGCGATAAATCCGACAAGTGGATTTGACGGCCTGCTACTGAAGACCTTCCGATTCTCGGTTCCGAAAAGCGACGTTGGTGAGGGGCGGATGTTTCCCGCGTGGACCGTAATGCCAGCAACAGTCATCGGCCGCACAGTTGGTTCGTTCTGGCCGACGAGATAGTGCGACCAAGGTAACGCCTTCAAATACGGTGAGCGAAGTGCCCCGACGTCACCAGTTCGTCCCGGGCAGGGCGCGCTTTGAGTGAGGTTGCGACGGCAGTTGCCTCCGCAGCAGGACTCTCCGGCCACAGGGCTTGAATCGGACCTAGCGTCAAGTTGTATGATGCCAAAATGACTTCAACCCAAAAAGAACACGAAGGGCCGTGTCATGATGTCCTTGTTGCCGATCCAAAAAAGCGCAACCGCTCTGCAAACTGAGAATTCTCAATGACTGCAGTTTTCGTTTTACTATCAATCCTGTTCATAGGTTTCGCAGCAGGGTACACCCTGCGCGCATGGCGTTCTCATAAGCGGCGTGAGCGCTACCGTTTACACGCGGCCTCATTTCGTCCCATTTCCCGCGTTTCAGAACGTCCTATTCAATCGCCCAAGCGTAGAGCATATTGAGGCTTGGTGATCGGAAGCGGAGCTCGAGAAAACCTTGGGCCGAGCCAGATGATGAGGAAGTGCAGCCCAGGCGATTGACACGGAAGATGATGTTCCGGCTCATCGGTAGCTACGGGCCTTTCCTTTGATGATTGCGGGTCCTTAATGCGACACCTCGCTTGCGAGCCTCGCGTCATCCACCCGCAGTGCCCCCGCCGAGTGCACCGGCGGGGGTCTCCTCTTGAATGCCCTGTTGCAAAGCGAGGGCGAAACAGCCACCTGGGGCCATTGAAAAGCCAAGACGGTTGGGCAGGGCGATATTGAACAAGGAGATGACGTCAGATTGAAAGATCGACGCCAATCTTGCTCGGGCAGCATCCCGTCTGGAGATTGCGATTTCAGACCTCGGCAATTGCCATCGCCGCGCCGTTGACCAAGTGCGCTGGTCCATTCCTGGTATTTGGCAGGCGATTTCTCTCTGTTTGGTCGCGCGCGTTGCTGCTCAATCGCAGTCGCGGCGGAACAATTGACCAAGGTGCGCCAGGCGAGGCGCGCAGTGATCGCAGCTGGCGCTAGGCGCTTAAACCCGCACGCGACGACATCCCTGGCGCTCCAGGCGGAACGAATCGCCCGATGGCAAGATCGAGCTCCGCAGAGAGGAGCGTCGAGTGTGAGTAGTTTGGCGAATGTTAGCCAGACGGACTCACGCCGGTTTCGAGAGCGCGCCTCTCATTTGCCAGTGGCTGGTCTTTCCGTTCGCTGAAATCGCTTGAAGCTCCCGCAGCGTCAAGTTGTAGGCTTCAAGAAATCGATCGTGACCACGCGCCACAATAGCGCATGTCATGCACGTGATTGCTAATCTGAAGGTGCCGGCTGTGGTGGCAACGAGATCTGAAGCATCTTGCAGTCGGTTTCGGACGGCGCCAACGACAATTGCCGCGATCTACGAGGCCGCGCCTGCCCGTTCCGGAAACGCCAGCAGCAACTCCGCTCAGTCCGAGAGCGCTTGATGGATCTCAAATTGATCATGGGCAAAGTCGCCAGCGGCGCCCCCCTGAGCCACCAGGAAATGGCCCTGGCATTCGACAGTATGCTATCCGGCGCGGCCACGCCCTCGCAGATGGGCGCTTTGTTGCTGGCGCTGAGGGTGCGCGGGGAGACAGCGGAAGAAGTGGCCAGCGCAGTTTCCGTGATGCGCAGCAGAATGCGATCGGTCAGTGCACCGCCCGATTCGGTCGACATCGCGGGCACAGGCGGTGACGGTTCCGGTTCGCTCAACGTCTCAACGTGTGCTTCTTTCATTGTGGCGGGTGCCGGCATTCCTGTCGCCAAGCACGGCAACCGCGCCCTATCCTCGCGCTCAGGCTCCGCCGATGTACTGGCCTCGCTCGGAGTGAAGATCGATTTGGAGCCAGAAGAAGTCGCCCGCTGTATCCGGGATGCCGGAATTGGGTTCATGTTTGCGCCGACCCATCATCCGGCGATGAAGAACGTGGGTGCAACTCGCGTCGAACTCGCGACCCGCACAATCTTTAATCTCGTCGGGCCCCTCTGCAATCCTGCCTGCGTCAAGCGGCAGGTGATCGGGGTGTTTTCGCGCCGGTGGGTGCAGCCTCTAGCGGAGGTTTCGAAGAGGCTTAACGCGGAATCGGTATGGGTGGTTCACGGTTGCGATGGGCTCGACGAGATCACGCTCACCGGTCCCACTTTTGTCGCCGCGCTCGAAAAGGGCGAGATTCGGACCTTCGAGATGACGCCGGAAGAAGCCGGGTTACCTCTTTGCGGACGGGAGGGATTGAAGGGCGGGGACCCCGATAGCAACGCGGTTGCACTGCAAGGCGTGCTTGAGGGCGTGCGCGGCCCGTATCGCGATGTTGCTCTCTTGAACGCGTCAGCGGCCTTTATAGTGGCCGGACGGGCCACAACTCTGAAGGAAGGCGTGGCCATCGCACAGGCATCACTCGACAGTGGCGCCGCCGCCGGCCGCTTGAAGCTTCTGGTCGCAGTCTCCAATTCCAAATAGACGGCATGATCTATCCCGACATTCTGACGAAGATTGAGACATATAAGCGCGAAGAGATCGCAGCTGCCAGGCGGACGCTTCCGCGTGCCGAGCTCGACGCGCGAGCGCGCCGCTCGCCTTCGCCGCGCGGCTTTATCAGCACAATTCACAAGAAACACGCGTCGGGTAGCTATGCTCTCATCGCAGAGATCAAGAGAGCGTCGCCGTCGAAGGGGCTCATTCGCGCGGACTTCCACCCGCCATCGCTTGCCAGATCCTATGAAGCAGGGGGCGCCGCCTGCCTCTCGGTCTTGACGGACAAAGTGTCTTTCATGGGCGATCTTGACTTCATGGAGGCGGCGCGGGCGGCCACAAACCTGCCAGTTTTGCGCAAGGACTTCATTTTCGACACGTATCAGGTCATCGAGGCTCGCGCCCGTGGTGCCGACTGCATTCTGCTGATTATGGCGGCGCTGGACGACGGGGCCGCTCGTGACCTCGAAGCTGCGGCTTTAGCGTATGGTATGGACGTGTTGGTCGAGATTCATGATCGAGCAGAGCTCGATCGCGCCCTTAAGCTTCGCTCGAAGATGATCGGTATCAATAACCGAAACCTGCGCACCTTTGTGACAAACCTTAAAACAAGTGAAACGCTGGCGCCGCTCGTCCCGAAGGATCGCCTGATTGTCAGCGAAAGCGGCATCTGTGCGTTCGATGATCTGGCGCGGCTGTCGCGAGCCGGCGTCTCGACTTTCCTCGTAGGCGAAAGTCTCATGCGTCAGTCAGACCTCGCAGCAGCAACTCGCGCGCTACTTTCACCAAACCAAGCCGCGGCGAGCGGGTCGCGTCAATGACACGCAAAGTCTCCAGCCAACTGTTGCGGCACACTCTTATTCACTCCGAGAACGGTACCTTTCGCACGAACGCCTCGGATGCCGGCCTGGAGAGCCGTGAGCGGTGGGCAAGGCGAGGCCCGCATCCCGCGAACGATCGAACTTGGATGTCGATTCGTAGGGGGCTGCTGATCTTGGGTTGCCTTGTCAGATGAGCGATATTCGATCAATCGAGGCGATCGAGTTTCGGCAGGCCATGCGAAATCTGGCCAGCGGCGTTGCCATCGTGGCGACCGGATCGGCACTTGAACGGCGCGGGTTAACGGTGAGTTCTATCACCTCGATTTGTATAGAGCCCCCTTGTTTGCTGGTCGGCATTAACATCAATTCCGGGACTCACGATGCGATACTTGCGACCGGCAGGTTTGGCGTCAGCCTTCTTGCTATTGATCATCAGGAGATCGCTCTGCGATTCGCCGGCCGGGATGGCTCCCAAGGTCTCCAGCGGTTCGATACGGCTACTTGGGATCAGGGGATTCTCGACGTACCCCTATTGCAGGGCGCAATCTGCGCGCTCGAATGCCTCTTGCACCATTACCAGGTCATTGGCACGCATGGGCTATTTATCGGCCGAACCGTTGCGGTGCGCCCAGGCGATGGCAATCCGCTTATCAACTGTCGCGGCAAACTTCGAACATTGCCACATGATTGAACGCAGTGTTTGCAATGGCCTTTTAGCGTTGACAGCTAGACGTGTGGTTGAAATGGATGGAGCCAAGTCATGATCGTAGAATGCTCGCCCGACCGCGGCATCCGTCTGACGGAGCCGCTCGACTTTTCCGGGTTCAAGCTCGTTTTGAGAGGTGCGCTCGGTGTTCCACCAAGGCTCGGAGGAATTACCGTCGTTGATCAGGACAATGCGTTGGTTCCTATCGATCTAGTGCCGAACCTGCCTGGTCGTCCGAACGACAATCGAGATTGGGACGTGGCCTACAGCCAGATGGTCGATCGTGCCCGCGAACGAGGCTGGATCGATCTCAAAGTAAATGCGATCCGTGCACACATCGAAAGAGTGGTCTGAAGCCTTCACCGCCCGAGCCATCGCGCGAGACGCTCACGCGCGCACGGGCATTATATATTCAGGCGTATCACAGATCATGCCCTGCAGCCGCTGGCATGAGAACGGCGACGCTGTCCCTGTTCTCAGCGCTCGCCATGATCGCCTCGAGAGAGGGGGGCTCAGGTAAGGCCTCGCCGTCTGCTGCCATACCTTCCAGATGAAGGGCCAAGGCTTCAGCGGCCCTGGCGCGCGCATCGTCCAGATCCGTACCAGCGGTGCTCACGCCGGGAAGATCAGGAAACGAGACGCCGTAGTCGCTGTCCGCGTCCTTGTGGATCAAAGCAAGGTTGTATCTCATGAAAGCTGCTCTCCGGGCCGATCGCTCTCTCTATGCCTTTCATTTTCAACTGTTCAGATGCGTTTCCAGAACTCTCCCGGGAGACGTCGGATGAGTCCACGCAGCACCTCGTTCGTTGCTTTGGGCAAATCCGTTCGCCACTAGCGGATTGATATCGGTTGTAAACTGCGGGTCGTGGAGTCTTCAGATGCATGCTCTGCTCGAATAGAGCGGCCGAGTGACGTTCCTATTCGGGAACAAACAACCATAGACCGCGTTTCAACCAAGCTCGAGCTGTTTTGCAGATCGAGCAGAACGGCCTCAGCATTTGCCCCCCCGGGCCAACTGAGGCCGTTTTTGCTTGGAGCTAGTTGGACACGTCGGGTGGGGGTTCGGTCTTGAGTTTATCCGTCTTGCACTGGGTTTGGACGATTGCCGTACTTGCGAGCCGGACGATCGGGATATTTCGAAGTTTTCAGAACAGGTCCATCCTAAATGCCGCCTTGTCGGCATTCATTCCAGGTTACGGGTTCGTCTATTTCGTTGTTGGGAAGCGAACGTCGCAGCGCCTGGTCGAGCGCGAAGATCCGGCGCGCGCTGATTTCAAGACCTGATTGGACCCCGAGCGAGTCGCGGCTGATGCCCGCACAGCCAACCCGTACCACCGCCGGAAGTCCTGGGATTGACCTTGAGTGTCGGAGGCGAGACGCGGGTCGCCGCGAAGATCTGGCGTGCGCTGAATGCGCGGGAGGTTGATACCGCGACGAATATAACCGAGACTGGCTCTAGAACGATCGGAAACTGCATGACGCCCGTGATAGGCCTCGCTCGCTTGCGCATGTCGCATGATGGGCATTTCGTCGCGGAGGCGTTGACGGGTTTGGCGCCAGCAGGATTGCGAAGCAGAGGGATGAAGGTTTGACCCGACTAGAGGCTGTTCGGTGCCTCGTCGACCTAGCTCTCAGCAAGAAATCACCAAGAGCGCGTATCGCTAAGGGAAGGGTGTAGGAACGTCTGCGCTCGGTGGCGAGTTCGGCGCTCTGAACTTGCCCTCTGTCTTGTGGCGGCAGCTACCGGCCGCCGCCATTCGAAGGCGGCGCGCTGATGACATCGCATCGGCCATGCGCGAGGAGTACATGACGGGCCGCCTCGTCGGCAGCGGCGCCGCCGAAAATCACACCAAGACAAAGGTGTGAAGCGCGGCGCAATGAATAGATTAACGTCATGACCCAGCGCTAACCTCAAAAGATACGCCTGCAACTATTCGATCTCCATCGACCGACGACGGGCCTCACGTTTGGCCACGCCCGCAACGACTTCAGACCGAATGACGGTTGCAGTGTTCAATGAAGCATCTAGGGGAAGGTCACCAAATGCGAGCTGGCAGAGAAGATAGTTGGCACCCGCCTCTTCCAGATGATTAAGGAGCGTTTGTCGTACCGAAGCGGCCGTGCCCACAACGCACAACTCACTCTCGATTGCTGCATCGAAGGTCAAGGGCAGGTTTGATGGAGTTGGGATGTCATTTCGATCATAAAGGAACTTGAAGCTGTCGAGCCACCGATCGTAAGCAGGCTCTGCGAGTGAATAAGCGTCTGCTTCCGAATTTCCAGCCACGACCATTCGAAGCAAGCCAAGGAACGGAGACTGACCATTCGGGTCCGAGTGTTGCTCTCGATGCGAGCGATATGCGTCAGTTACCCTTCGAACGGATGATGCAGGTCCAACGCTGGCGATATTCGCGCCGATCTCAGCGGCCCAGCTTGCCGAGCCTGGTTGATTTACGGCGATCCATGTCGGCGGATGTGGCCGCTGATGAGGCGTTAACATCAGTGGAACGTCGTCCAACTGGAAATGGCTGCCTTCATAGGAGAGGGGGCCACCTCGCATGGCTTTAACAAGAATTTCGCTGGCTTCTGCATAACGCGCTGGCGCCGCATCTGCACTGACCCCGAAATATCCCAATTCAACCGGCAGGGAGCCGCGTCCGATGCCAAGCTCTAGCCGGCCGCCGCTCAAGTGGTCCAGCATACAGACCTCTTCAAATGCTCGCAGCGGATGATGAAGGCTAAGCAGCATGACCATCGGCCCGAAGCGAAGATGGGTTGTGCGTTGTGCGACGCTAGACAAGAACAGATTCGGCGAGGGGCTTCTGCCATGTGGAGTACAGTGGTGCTCAGCTAGATGATAAGCATAGAACCCCAGGCGATCGCATGCCTCGGCGAGCAGAAGGCGATCTGCATATTGTTGGGCGAGATCACGGCCATCCGCGTCCAGATGATCGAAGATGCCGAACGCCAGTGTTGAGGAAAAGGTATTATTCACTTGGCCACCTCGAGAATTGCAGCGGGAGAGCTGTCGGCTTGGCTTCAGAGTGACGATCTCGAAATGTCACTGACGGCCGAGAAAAGCGTATCCATTTGCCGTTCCGTGCCGATTGTAATGCGTACGAAATTCTCGAGACCGTTCTCGGGGAAGAAGGCAACAAGCACGTTCTGCCTCTGCAACGCGGCCTGCCACCAGGTCCCATCGTGTCCTTCAGGCACGCGGGCTAGCACGAAATTGGCTTGGGAAGGCAGTATAGTGAACCCAAGTTTTGATAGCTCAATTGTCGTTCGCTCTCTTTCAAGGACGATTTGTCGATGGTTGTCCTCGAATGTGGATCGATGTGCAATGATGCTCGCGCCGACCGCATGACCAATTACATTCATGTTGAAGAGGTTCTGCATGGCGCGAAGCCTGCCAACGAGCTCGGGGTGACCGAAGCCGAAGCCGATGCGAAGGCCAGCGGTGGCATAACTTTTCGAGAAAGTTCTCAGCAGCAGAACATTTGAATAGCGGTTAACGAGCCGTAGTCCGTTATCAGGCGCAAAATCGACATACGCTTCGTCAAGGACGATTAGTCGGTCCGATTGCGCTACGAACCTTTCGATATCGCCGATCGGAACGAATGTTCCCGTCGGGTTGTTGGGATTGGCTAGCACGATGAACTTGGCGTCTCTGGCTGGACCGAAAAGCAGTTGGTGCGTCGGTAGGGAATGGGCCTTACCCCACCCGATCTCCAGAAATTGAGCTTCGTGCAACATGGCGAGCTTTCGGTTGAACGAAAACCCCGGCGATATCATCGCGACGGTGTCGCCTGGAGCGAGGAACGCTTTGTAGATGAGACCGAGAAGTTCGGACGATCCGTTCCCAGCAATCACCTGATCGGCAGAGAGACCGTAGGCACAGGCAGCCGCTTCTCTCAAGCCGGCGTTATCATCTTCCGGATACAAATAATGCTGCTCAAGAGCCGCAATCGCGCTTTGCTTGATGATTTCCGGTAATGGGAATGGGTTCTCGTTCATGTTGAGTTTGACGCAATTTGCGTCAAGCGCGGCGGGCGCGGGCGGCGGAACGTCTAGCTGTTTTGCCACGTGTGAAAGGGACGAGAGTGCGCTAAGCAGCCTTGCGTCTGACATGTGGTCGCTCCGTCGAAAAGCATGGGTTCTGAGCATGGCGATTGTCCGATTTGAGTGACACTCTGGTGCTTGGCTCACGTGCTTGCGCACCAACAGGCCGACTTGCCTCTTCACAGTCAGACGGCCCAGGGCTTCATCCGAGTTTAGATGGAGATCCTAACAGTTGCATGAAGTGTACATCAAAACTGCAACTTGTGTAGACCCGATCGTGTTTTGCGAGGGGGCGATCCGGTCGGATTGTGCGCTTCCGCGTGTCAAGCGAAGGAAAATGCGCAACTTGGATTGCTGTTCAACCCCAGCGGAGGCCTATGACGGGACTGGAGTACCGCATCGATTTCTCGATGGAGGCTGTCGGCGGTGAATTCAGACAGAGCAGTGTCTGCTGGTCGGCAACGGCGGACCTCAAGCATGTCCGCCCCGTGGGGGCCGTGATAGCGTGGCCGCTTTCCTGCAAACACACACAGATGCACCCGGGCTCCTCCAAAGTGATCGAAGCGGATTGCGGACTGGCGCGGCGCCAACAACTGCGTTTGAGACATTCACAATCCTCGTTCGAACGTCATCGAAGGCCCCGATGCCCTACCATTTCTGGTAGTGTACAACTTGACCTTACGTTCGGTTCAAGGGGTTTCGATGGTCTTCGGACAATGTGTTTCACTCGCTACAACGTGACTCGACCGCGGTAAGGGTGGACGAAACCGCAAGCCAAAAATAATCTGGTCAAAGAAAAAGTGATCCACTCGTCGCAATTGCGCGAACGGAATAGCTCAGAGTCGTATTGGATCTTCATTCATCGCTCAAGAGACGTCACCGACATGCAGTCGCAGTAGAATTGC
>NZ_JBANBK010000036.1:0-80908 GCF_053572325.1 Bradyrhizobium sp. UFLA05-112
AAGGAGCCGCTGGTCGTCACCAACCGCTCCAACGGCGCCCACACCTTCGCCGGCGAATATTTCGCTGAGGAGGTTCGTCGCGACATCTTCGAGCGCTATGGCGAGAAGAAGCTCTACGAGGGCGGCCTCTCGGTGCGCACGACGCTCGATCCGAAGATCCAGGTCATGGCCCGTAAGACCATGGTCACGGGCCTCGTGAACTATGACGAGCAGCAGGGCTATCGCGGCGCGATCAGCAAGCTCGACATTTCCGGCGACTGGGGCGTCAAGCTTGCTGACATCAAGTCGCTGTCCGACATCTCGCCCTGGCGCATGGCGGTGGTGCTGGAGACCAGCGACCAGTCGGCGCGTCTTGGCTTCCAGCCCGCGCGCGAGCTCGGCGGTGCCGTCAGCAAGCAGCGCGAGACCGGCATCGTCACGCTCGACGGCGTGAGATGGGCGCGAGCGGCCTCGGGCGCCGCAAGGGGCAAGACGCCGACCGCGGTATCCCAGGTGCTCCAGCCGGGCGACGTGATCTATGCCGATCCGCTCTACACCAAGGAGGGGCAACCCGTCGAAGGCCAGTACCGGCTCCGCCAGATCCCCGAAGTGTCGGGCGCGATGGTGGTGATGGACCCCTGGACCGGCCGCGTGCTCGCGATGGTCGGCGGCTTCTCGTTCGACCAGAGCCAGTTCAACCGCGCTACGCAGGCCTATCGGCAGCCGGGCTCGTCCTTCAAACCGATCGTCTATTCGGCAGCGCTGGACAACGGCTATACGCCGTCGACCGTCGTGGTCGACGCGCCGATCGAAATCGATCAGGGGCAGGGCGGCGGCGTCTGGCGGCCGGAAAACTTCTCCAACGGCAAGTACCAGGGACCGGTGACACTGCGTAACGCGTTGCGGCAGTCGCTCAACACGGTGACGGTGCGGCTTGCGCAGGACATCGGCATGCCGCTGATCGGCGAATATGCGCGCCGCTTCGGCGTCTATGACGAACTGCCGAACTATCTCTCCTTTGCGCTCGGTGCCGGCGAGACGACGGCGATGCGCATGGTCACGGCCTATTCGATGATCGCCAATGGCGGCCGCCGCGTGAAACCGACCCTGATTGACCGCATCCAGGACCGCTACGGCCACACCATTTTCAAGCACGACCAGCGTGAATGCCGCGGCTGCGACGCGCCGGGCGGCTGGAAGAACCAGACCGAGCCGCAGCTCGTCGACCGCCGCGAGCAGGTGCTCGACGCCATGACGGCCTACCAGATCACCGAGTTGATGGAAGGCGTCGTCCAGGCCGGTACCGCGACAGTCGTCAAGGAAGTCGGCAAGCCGATCGCCGGCAAGACCGGCACGACCAACGAGGCCAAGGACGCCTGGTTCGTCGGCTACTCGCCGGACATCGCAGTCGGCATCTATATGGGCTACGACAAGCCGCGCCCGCTCGGTAAGGGCAACGCTGCGACAGGCGGCCATTTGGCGGCGCCGATCGCGCGTGATTTTCTCAAGCTCGCGCTGGCCGACAAGCCGGCAGTTCCGTTCAAGGTTCCGGCCGGTATCAAGCTGATCCGCGTCGTCGCCAAGACCGGCATGCGCGCAGGGCCGGGCGAGACCGGCGGCACGATCCTGGAAGCCTTCAAGCCTGGCACGGCGCCGCCGGATAACTACTCCGTTATCGGCGTTGCCGACGCCGACGGCCGCGGCACGCAGCAGGCGCCGCCCGATTCCGGCTTCTTCATGCGGCCGGGCACCGGCGGGTTGTACTAGGGTCCAGAGGGCTCAGGATAAAGCTGGCGATCCAAAGCTCCGGCGGTTGCGCTTTGCGGCCGCCGCCGCTACATCCCCTCCGCGATGAGATTGTCATCGCGCTTCAGGTTTTTGTTTGCGCATGATCTTTTCGGGAAACCGCTGCACACTTTCCCGGATCATACGCTAGACCAGAGAACGACATGCGCGCCGAAATCGAACGGTTGGTAGAAGAGATCAAGCAGTCAGTCGGGCTGCTGAGGAGGCATCTTTGACGTCGAGAAATCGACGGCGCGCCTCGCTGAGCTGAACAAGCTCGCTGAAGATCCCAATCTCTGGAACGATCCGCAGAAGGCCCAGAAGCTGATGCAGGAGCGCACCTCGCTGGAAGATGCGCTGTCCGGTATTGGCAAGGTCGAGCAGCAGCTCGAAGACGACATTGGCATGATCGAGCTCGGCGAGGCCGAGGGCGATGAGGGCGTGGTCGCGGAAGCCGAAGCGGCGCTGAAAGCCCTCAAGAAGGAAGTCGCACGGCGCGAACTCGAGGCGCTGCTCTCGGGCGAGGCCGATCGCTTCGATTCCTATCTCGAAGTCCATGCCGGTGCCGGCGGCACCGAGAGCCAGGACTGGGCGCAGATGTTGCTGCGCATGTACACGCGCTGGGCCGAGACCCACGGTTTCAAGGTCGAGTACCTCGAAGAGTCCGAGGGCGAAGAGGCCGGCATCAAGTCCGCGACCATCCAGATCTCCGGCCACAACGCCTATGGCTGGCTCAAGACCGAAGCCGGCGTGCATCGTCTGGTGCGGATCTCGCCGTTCGATTCCAATGCGCGGCGGCACACCTCGTTCTCGAGCGTGCAGGTATTTCCGGTCATCGACGACAGCATCAAGATCGACATCAAGGAATCCGACGTCCGCACAGACACCATGCGTTCGGGCGGCGCTGGCGGTCAGCACGTCAACAAGACCGAATCCGCGGTGCGGCTGACGCATATCCCGACAGGCGTCGCAGTGGTCTGCCAGGCCGGCCGCTCTCAGCACAAGAACCGCGCCCAGGCCTGGGACATGCTGCGCGCGCGCCTTTATGAGATCGAGCTGAAGAAGCGCGAGGAGAAGGCCGCGGCAGACCAGGCCGCCAAGACCGATATCGGCTGGGGCCACCAGATTCGCTCCTACGTGCTCCAGCCCTACCAGATGGTGAAGGATCTGCGCACGGGCGTGCAGACCTCGGACACGTCGGGCGTGCTCGGCGGCGATCTCGACGAGTTCATGGCCGCAACGCTCGCCCAGCGCGCCTTCGGCACCACGAGCGGCGAGATCGAGGACGTCGACTGATCATGCCCCGCGTCGCCTTCATCGGGATTGGGCGGATGGGCCACGGCATGGCCGGCCGCTACCTCGATGCCGGCTTCACCGTGTCGCTCTGGAATCGCAGCAAGGCCAAGGCGGAAGACCTGATTGCGCGCGGCGCGCGCTGGGCGACCTCGCCCGAAGACGCTGCGATCGATGCGGACGCCGTGGTGACCATGGTCGCCGACGATGAGGCTTCGCGCAGCGTGTGGCTTGGTCCCAACGGTGCCGCGAAGACGGCAAAGGCCGGCACGATCGCGATCGAGTGCTCCACGGTCTCCTATGATCACGCACGCGAGATGGCGCGCGAATTGAACGGGCGCGGGCTCATCTATATCGATTGCCCCGTGACCGGCCTGCCCGACGCGGCAGCGGCTGGAAAGCTGACGCTGCTGGTCGGCGCCGACAGCGCCGATCTCGAACGCGCCCGGCCGTTCCTCGAGCCGATCGGCTCGACCATCCGCCATTTTGGCGCGGTGGGATCGGGCACGGTCTACAAGCTCATCAACAACCTCATGGGTGCGATCCAGATTGCGGGCCTTGCCGAAGGTCTTGCGATCGCCGAACAGGCCGGGCTCGACATGAAGCTCGTGCTGGAGTCGATCCAGGCCGGTGTCGCTGCAAGCCCGCAGGTGCTGCGGCACTCCAAGCGCATGGTCGCGCGCGATTTCAGCGGCGCGACGTTCACATCGGCGCTGCGGCACAAGGATGCGGACTACGCGGTCAAGCTCGCCGAAAGCCTGCTCGCCGACAAGCCGCTGGTTGGCCGCGCGGCTGTGGACGCCTATGCGCGCGCAAAGGCCGTGATGCCCGACGATGACGAGGGCAGGATGATCGAGATCGTGTCGCGGCCGAAATAGGGCGCACGTCCCAATCGGAAATCGGGTGGCAATGGCTGTGGTTTCGCAGTAGGCGGTCCGTTCGATCGCCAAAGCGGGACACCATGATTGCCAAGGACAACCGGATCGACGCGCGAGACTGGTCGCTGCTCTCTGTGCTCTCGATCCTCTGGGGCGGCTCGTTCTTCTTCAATGGCGCGGCGTTGCGGGAACTGCCGCCTTTGACGCTCGTGTTCCTGCGGGTCGCGCTCGGCGCGGCCATTCTGATGCCGTTGCTGCGCGTCCAGAAGATCGGTTTTCCCAAGGGTGTTGCAGGCTGGCGGACGTTCTTCGCGATCGGACTGCTCAACAACGTCGTGCCGTTCTCGCTGATTGTGATCGGCCAGACCTTCATTCCAAGCGGACTGGCGTCGATCCTGAATGCCACCACGCCGCTGTTCACGGTGATCGTGATGGCGGTTGCGGGCGAAGAGATGTTGCAGACGCGGCGCGTGGCCGGCGTTGCCTTGGGGCTCGTCGGCGTCGTCATCCTGAGAGGCTGGAACGTCGAGTCGCAGACGGCGCATGGGGTTGGCATTCTGCTCTGCCTTGGTGGCGCCTTCAGCTATGGCCTTGCGGCGCTTGCAGCGAGACGATTGCTGAAGGATTCGCCGCCGCTCGGGACGGCGACCTTTCAACTGATGGCTTCGACCGTGATGATGGCGATCGTCGCCGGCGTGATCGAACAGCCGTGGCGACTTCCGATGCCGGATGTAGCGACCTGGCTCGCGGTGCTCGGCCTCGCGGCTCTGTCGACGGCTCTTGCCTATATCGTCTTCTTCCAGATCCTGCGACGTTCGGGCGCGACCAATGTCATGCTGGTGACGTTGCTCATTCCCGTGACTGCCATTCTTCTTGGCTGGCTCGCATTGGATGAGCCGGTCTCGATGCGCGAGATCGCGGGTGCGCTTGTCATCGGCAGTGCGCTGCTCGTGATCGACGGACGCGTGTCGGCGGTATGGCGGCGCCGATTCAGCGGCGTTCGTCCCTGAGCGTCATGCCGCCGGTCATCCCAACGCCGAGCACGTAGATCCAGCCTGCGTGAAAATCGAACAAATGCGAGTTCAGGAACGAGCTCGTCATGTTCTGCACGACGACGACGAGCCCGATCCAGGCTGCGAGGCCGCTGCCTGTGAATAGCGAGAGATGCACCAGCCACATCGCATAGAGCAGGACGACCCCGAGCAATCCCCATTGCATGGCGACGTTGAGGATCTGGTTGTGCGGATTGTTGACCACCTCGGCCTCGAGGCCGGTCTGCCCCACGGCGGCGCGCTCGAATTGCCGTTTGATCGAGCCGGTGCCGTGACCGAGGAGGGGCGCCTCTGCAAAGGCGGCGATCGCCTTGCGCCAATAGGTCAGCCGCTGTGCGGTGGAGGCGTGGCTGATGTCCTCGTGTCCGTGCTGGTATTCAACGGCAACATCGGCGATCCGCTGACGCAGATACGGCGACGTCGTCCAGGCGAGGAGGCTCGCCGCGACGGTGGCTGCCAGCAGCAGCATCGCTGCGCGCCGGCCCAGATGCCGCCAGGCGAACAAGGCGAGCAGCACGGGCATACAGAGCAGCGCAGTGCGGGCGGAAGCGACGAACAGCATGTTGGTGACGAACAGCAGGATCAGCGCCAGGCAGCCAGACGCGGCGGCCAGCCGCCGCTCGCGCCAGAACGTCAGCGCCGGCAACGCGAGCGCAAAGGCGCACAGCGTGAACTCCTGACTCTGGTCGATGTAATTCTTGACCGGTACTCCGGCTGATGCCGTCGCGGCGAGCTTCCACGCGGGGTGAAACAGCACGATCCAGGAGAAGACCGCGAGCACGGCGCACGAGGCAAGGAAGGCCATGAAGACCCACGCGCCACGCTCCGAGCGCTGGACGTGATAGAGCAGCGGCGGGATGATGATGAGCTTCGCGACCGGCTTGATCGCGTGCAGCCGGTCTGCCCAGGCAGCGTCCGACCAGAGCAGGCCGAGGAGCGCGAGGCCCAGAAATGCGAAGGGCAAGGCGAAGGCCGGTTGCCTCAGGCACCGCGCATAGTCCCGCCAATCGATGGTCGGCGTGAGGAAGAGCAGCCACAGCCCGACGAAGATCGCCGGCAGCGAGGTCGACCATGGTAGCGAGGCCGCGATCATCGCGGCGAGCAAGTCGGCACTGCACATCAGCCTTGCCGTGCTGCGCGAAGGCGCAAGCACGTCGCGCGCGTCGGTGGCTTCAACGGTCATGACGGTGGCCTACTGCGCGGCCATCAAGCTTTCGGCGGGCCGATACTGGCCGAGGAAATCGCGGGCCTGGGTCTCGTACCCGAAGCGCTCGGCAAGCGCACCGCGGTGGTCCCTGATGTCGCGGCGGCATTCCTCCTGTCGTGCGATGACGCGCGTGACGGAGGCGCGGATCGACTCGGCTGAGAACGGATCGAAATAATCGGCGAGTTCGCCTGCAACCTCACGGAACACCGCGATGTCGGAGCAAAGCACGGGCGTGTTCGCCGCGAGCGCCTCGATGATCGGCACGCCGAACCCTTCGGCGAAGCTCGGCATGATCAGGCCGTGGGCCTCGGCGATCAGGGTCGCCTTCTCATGCTCGTCGACATAGCCGGCGAAGCGGATGTTGGGCGGCAGGTTGCGCATCTGCGAGGCATGGCCGGCATAGCCGATCACGACGAGGTCGGCCTGCGGCATGTCGCGGAAGGCGCGGATCACGGTGGCGACGTTCTTGCGCGGCTCGTTGGAAACGATGACCACGAAGCTCGGCCGCCCCGGACGCCCCGTCGGGGCTGGCAGTTGCAGGACATCCGGGGCGTCGAACTGCGTGCGGGGGTAGACGACCCTCGCAGGCAGATGGGCGAATTGCGGCAACAGCTCCCTGAACCGCATCATGCTGTAGTTGGAGACGAAGGCGAGCTCGTCGGCCTGGCGCAAGCTCGTCAGCAGGCGCGACAGGAACAGGCGCGTTGCCACGTCGCTGAGCTTGAGATCGGTGAGCGGCAAGAGGTCGTGAACGACGCAGATCACCTTGGCGCCGGGCTTTCGCTTGATCGCCACGCGGGTCGGCGTGTCCACGAGGATGACGTCGTAGTCGCGGGCGTCGATCCGCGGCGGTGGCAGCAGGAAGAGCGCCGAGGAGTCCTGATAGCTGTAGAAGCCGGCTTCGAGCTGGAAGTCGCGGAACAGCTCGAGATGACGCAGATCCGGCGGAATATATTCGAGCGCCGCGGTCTTGTTCTCGATCAGCCGCGTGCTCATCCCGCGCAGGCCGATCGCCCGCAGAAAACAGAGGGCATATTCCCACGACGTCGCCATGTCGATCCGGTGCCGGATCCAACCGAGCAGACGACGGAGGCCACCGTGGCTGCGCATCATCGGCTCGCTCATGTTGACGGAGTCGAGGTAGCGGTACAGCGCCAGAAGCTCGATGTTGCGCGATTGCCGCGGAAACAGCCCGGTGCGCCGCTCGCGCCCGCGCAGCTTGCGATAGCGGCGCGTGGTCTCGACGAGGAGGGTCAGCTCGTGGCCATCGGCTTCGAGCGAGCGGATCAATTCGCGGCTGAAGTGGAAGATGCCGCGTTTGTGGTTGGGCTCGCCGAGCGCCTCGGAGACGACCAGAATGCTCTTCTTCATGCGCGTATCTCGCGGAGCTCGAATGGATGTGCGGCGGTCGGCTCGACGGCGATCGTCGAGGCAACGCGTCCGTGATCGAGGTTGATGATGGTGGAGCAGGTGCGACGCAGCAGCGGCTGGTCATGGGAGGCGATGATCACGATCGCGGCCTGGGATACCAGCTTGAGCAGCCGGGCCTGCGCCTTGGCCGAGAAATTCTCGTCGACGACGCTGAGCCATTCGTCGAGCAGCAGGATGTCGGCCGGGAATGCGGTCGCGGTCGCAAACAGCACGCGCATCAGCATGCCCGAGGAGAACATCCGCAGCGGCAGCCGCTGCATCCGCTCCTCGAGCTCGGTGAAGGCCCAGATCTCGTCGATGATGGCGCGGGTCGGCTTGCGGCCGGAGATCCGGAGCAGAAGCGCGATATTGTCCTCCGCCACGAAATCAAGATTGACGCCGGCATTGAGGCCGAGCAGCGGCACGATGTTGCCCTTGATCGCGACGGTGCCGCTGCTGGGTGGATAGACCCCGGCAATGAGGCGGAGCAGCGTCGATTTCCCCGAGCCGTTCGGTCCGGCAAGACCGATGCGCGCGCCAGCCTCGGCCTCGATCGTGATGTTGTCGACGGCGCGGATGATCCGCATCCCGCCTTCCTCGCGGATGAGATGGCCGAGCAGGCGGCGCTTGAGCGAGTGGTCGTAGGCGCCGTACAGGGGATAATCGAGACTGACGCTACGCAAGCTGATCGAGGCCATGACGCTAGATCCAGAAGGCCGCTTTGCGCAGGTGGACGAGGGTCAGCCAGCTCGCGACGGTGAGCCCGGCAAGGCACGCCAGCACATAGACGATGCTCAGAGTGTCGACATGCCCACCCACCAGAGGCTCGCGCCACACCGCGAACAGGTGGGTCAGCGGATTGAGCCGCATGATGGTCGAGCGATGATTGATCATCTCCGACGACCAGATCACGGGTGAGGACAGGAAGCCGAGCATCAGCGAGGATTCGATGATCGGCTTGAGGTCGCGATACCGTGTCGCCATGGCGCCGAGCACCAGGCTCAGTGCGAAGGTGCAGGCGATGAAGAGCAGAAGCCCCGGCAGGGCGGCGAGCGCGTGGGAGAGATCGCGCGGGGTCAGCACCAGCCACAGGATCAGCGGCACGCAGGCATTGTGGAGCGCGAACAGCGCCTGGCGGAAGGTGCATTGCAGGAGGAAGATCACCGGCGGCAATGCGCGGTCGCGGATCAGGCTCGCCGAGCCCTGTAGCGCCGTGGTGGCATCGAGCACGACGCTGTTGAGGAAGGTCCAGGCCGTCATCGACAGCGCGAGCATGGGCAGCCGCGCCAGCACCCCGGCGTTGGACATCTGGCCGATCACCGAGCCCAGCACCGCGACCACGATCGCCATCTGGAGCGACATCCAGAACGGTCCGAGCAGCGAGCGCACGTAGCGATGGCGCATGTCGGACCACGCCAGCGCGCCTGCGATCCGGATCACCTCGAGCCAGGCCGGAGTGGCGGACGAGGCGGCAGCGGAGCGGCTTATGCTCGCGGCCGACGCCTGAGCCAATGCCGTGCTGTACACCGTCTCCATGCCACTATTGAAGGCCATCGCGGAGTAGCGCGTCGCCGCGCGCGTCCGCGCGGCAAGGCCCATGCGGCGGCGGCGTTCGGGATCGCGAATCAGGGTGTCGATGGCTTCGCCAAGCGCTGCGGCGTCGCCGGGCGTCACGGTGATCGCCTCGATGCCGTCACGCGCCACATGCGGCACGGCCGTATCCAGCGCCGTGTTGACGACGGGCCGGCCTGCCGCCATCGCCTCGAGCTGGACGAGACCGAAGGTCTCGGCGTTGGTCACCGACGGCATCACGAACACGTCGGCGATGCACATCAGCTTGACGCGCTCGCAATCGGGCACGGAGCCGAGCAGGCGGACGCGTTCGCGAACGCCGAGCTCGTCGATCAGTTGCTCGAGCCGCGCGCGCTCGGCGCCTTCGCCGATGATCCAGACCTCGAAGTTGTGGTTTGCCGCAGCGCGGATCAGGACGTCGAAGCCCTTGTAGGGAACGAGCCGCCCGCAGCCGAGCACCAGCCGTCCGCGATCGTTGACGTGCTCCGGCTCGAGCCTTGGCCAGTCATATTTCGCGGTGTCGATGCCAAACGGCACGACGTGACACTTGGCAGCGAATTCCCGCAGCAGCGGCGTGGTGTCGACCAGCACGCGGTCGGAGACGATGATGGCGGCGGCCTGACGCAGGGTCCGGCGCATCAACGGTTCGATGAACCAGCGCAGACCGGCATGGGTGACGATGTCGGCATGCCAATGCACGACCAGCGGCCGCTTGCGAGCGAAGCCGAGCGCGAAGACGAGGTCGGCAAGCGGGAAGGGGGCGTGCAGTGCCAGCAGGTCGTGCTGCGCGATCTTGCGCCAGAGGCGCCACGGATAAGTCGGCGCGGCTGGCAGCGAGAGCACGTCGCCGAATGACTGCACGCGCTCCACGGCGACGTCGTTGACGACGATATTGCGGCGTTCTTCGGCGGACTTCGAGCAGACCAGCACGGCGGAGGTGAAGGCATCCTTCAGGCTCGCGCAGATGTCACGGATCACCGTGAGCGTGCCACCGAACAGGTCGGGATAGTAGACCTTGAAGATGTGAAGAACCGACGGGCGGGTGGGTTCGCTGACATGGGTCATGTTGCCGTCGTGCTCCGCTCAGCCGGCCAGGAGGGCGGCGACGAAGGGCACCGCGAGTGTCGAGATGAAGATCACGCCGCGCACGAGCGCAGGCAGCATCGGCTCGACCGCGCCAGGGCGGTGTCGGCCGAAAGGTGCGGAAATCTTGCTGGAATTGCAGACCGGGCGGTCAGGCATTGGGTCAACTTTCCCTTTCGCGTCGTGCCCTCAGTTGCGTCCGGTATATGTGGGAAAATTTACCACGTCAACAAGGCGCGCGAAAAAAGTGGGATTGTGTCCCACGCGGGGCGCCGTTACAATTCAGCCATGAATGCCAAGCCCGGGTCCAAGGCGGCGGATAGACCGGCTGCACCACAGCCGAACGCCGCGGCAAAGCTGCACGCGCCCCTGGCGCGGCTGCTGCGCCCATTGGTGCGCCTGTGCATCCGCAGCGGCATGACCTTTCCGGCGCTGGCGCAATTGCTCCGCGAGCTGTTCGTCAACGTGGCCGAGCACGATTTCGCGCTCGAAGGCAAAGAGCAGACCGACAGTCGCGTCAGCCTGCTCACCGGAATCCATCGCAAGGAGGTCGCGCGGCTGCGCGGCGCCGGCGCGCCCGTGCATGAGGCGCCGGCGGCGGTGTCGCTGACCAGCGCCGTGATCGCGCGCTGGCTGGCGGCGCCCGAATTCACCGATGCGAAGGGCGAGCCGCTGCCGCTGCCGCGCACGGCCGAAGGCGAGGCTCCCTCGTTTGAGCAGCTCGTCGCTTCCGTGACGAAAGACGTGCGGCCGCGCGCGGTGCTCGACGAATGGCTCGATCGCGGGCTCGTTACCATCAACGGCGATGACGCGATCGAGTTGGTCGAGGCTGCCTTCGTTCCCCGCGGTGAGGACGACAGCAAATGGCACTATCTCGGCCGCAACCTGCACGACCATATCGCCGCGGCGGCTGAAAACGTCTCAGGGCCTGCGCCGCGCTTCCTTGAACGCGCGGTGCATTACAACGGCCTATCGCCAAGACTTGCAAAACGGCTCGAGGCGCGCTCGCGCGAACTCGCGATGGAGGCGCTCAAGACCGCCAACCGCGAGGCAAATCGCTCGCTCGCCAAGGACAAGGGCGGCGATGCCCGCTGGAATTTCGGCATCTACATCTATTGCGAGGATGTCGAGGCGGAGAGCGACGGCACCGGCGAGGGCGGTCGCTCATGACCACGCCGCCGCGCATATCCCGCCGCCTGTTGCTGACGGGATTCTGGCTCGCCGGAACGGCTGCCGCCTGGGCACAAACCAAGCGCGGCAGCGACCAGGGAATTGGCGGCACTGGCATCAGGCGCGGTGATGATCAGGGCATCGGCGGCACCGGCATCGTCGGTGTGATCCAGCGCTTCGGCAGCATCTACGTCAATGGCGAGCGCGTCACTTACGCGGCCGACGTGCCGGTGCGGATCGACGGCGAGCCCGCGACGACCAAGAGCTTGCGCATCGGACAGCTCGCGCGCGTGGTTGCCGTCCGGCAGGCCGGTGGCACGCTGGCAACGCGCAGCATCATCATCGCCAGCGAGGTTGCGGGCCCGATTGAAGCAGTGAAGGGCAACGAGATCACCGTGCTCGGCCAGAAAGTGGTGGCGAGCGGCCAGGAGAGCTGGCGCCGCGTCGGCACCCATGTGGCGGTGTTCGGGCTGCGTCGCACCGACGGCACGATCGTCGCGAGCCTCGTCGAGCAGCGTCGCAACGCCACTGCAAGGGTTTCCGGCCTGCTCGAGCGAGGTCCCGACGGGCTGCATATCGGCGGCCTGCGGCTGAACGGTGCTGATGTCGCCCTGGTCGGCCAGCGCGTTCAGGTCGAGGGCAGCGCGAGCCAGGGCATGCTCCAGGTCGCGCACGCCAGGATCGACGATTTCTCGGATCTTGCCGGTGCGAGCCGGCTATCGATCGAGGCCTATGTGCAGCGGGCCGGCGCCAATCTGCAGCTTGGCTCTGGTCTCGTCGCCCACGACGGCTCGCGTTTTGCGCCGAGCGCAGGCGAGGCACGGGTGGTGCTGAACGGCGTGTTCGATCGCGGCCGCGGCTTGCAGGTCGAATCGGTGCAGGCCGTCACGCAGTTCCCGGGATCGTCGCTGCAGGGACCGGGCAGCCCGCCCGGCTCAGGCACCCATTCGCCGGGCGGCTCGATCCTGCATCCGGGAAGCGGCACGCCCGGTTCTCCGAGTGGCCAGCCTGGCGCGCCTGGCGGTGGACCCGCGCCTGGTTCGGGCCCGGGGCCGGCTCCCGGCTCCGGCCCATCGGGCCCGAACGGTCCGTCCGGTCCTGGCGGCCTTGGCTCACCTGGCGGTCCCGTGGGGCCCGGCGGTGGCGGCTTCGGTGGTCCGGGTGGCGGGATGGGTGGCGGCCGGCGCTAAACAAAAAAAGCGACGAGCATGTGCTCGTCGCTGAGAGACCGGTGTGTCTTCGCACCTAGCCCGCGCTGAGGCGCACGCCGGCGCGCAGGAATTTCTGCGGGTCGACCGCTTCGCCGTCGATGCGGGTTTCGTAGTGCAAATGCGGGCCGGTGGAGCGGCCGGTCGATCCGACCAATCCGACGACCTGGCCGATCTTCACGATCTCGCCGACTTTGACGTTGATCTCGGAGAGATGGCCGTAGCGGGTCGAGAGCCCGTTGCCGTGGTCGACCTCGATCATTCGGCCATAGCCACCCGACCATCCCGCCGACACCACCTTGCCGTTGGCGGTAACGCGGACGGGATCGCCGGTCGCGGCGCGGAAGTCGAGGCCGGTGTGCATCGCCGGCCGGCCAAGGAATGGATCGCTGCGCACGCCGAAGCCGGAGGTGAACTCGACCTCGCCGATGACGGGCTTGCGGTAGGGCACCAGCGCCAGCGTGCGGTTGAGCCGATCCACCTCGGCGCGCGTGACGTTGATACGATTAAGTTGCTTCTCGAACGGACCGGCATTCGCGGTCAATTTGACCGGTACAAAAGGGCCACCCATCGCGGTCCGCGGCACGGCGGCTTCGAGATCGGCGAGGTTCAGGCCGAGATCACTGACCACGCCGCGCATCCGGCGTGCGCGCGATTCCATGCCGTCCTCGACGGCGCTGAGCGCGGCGATCTGGCGTCTCTCGACCTGATCAAGCGATGTCTGCAAGCGCACCAGGACATTGTCAAAACCCTGAACCTTGGCGAACTGGCTCGGCTGTGGGTTGGCGATCACGGGTGTTCGCGATTCAAGCCGCGCCTCGCGATCCGGTGGCGCCACGAAAATCACGGTGTCGCTGATCGGCGAGGGCTTTGGCGTGCCCTGTGACGGGCTGGCCTCGCCGCGTTGCGGTGTCGCGCGCGGGATCGATCCGGTCACGTCGGGCATGGCGCCGAGCGCCGTTGCGCGGGACTCGAGCGCGGTCTGCCGCTTCATGATCTGGTCGAGCTTCTGGTCGAACTGCTCCTGGTCGAGCAGCTGCCGGCTCGTGGTGCGATCTACCTTGGCCCTGAGCTCGGCGATGCGGTCCTCATAGGCATATTGCATCTCGGCCTGGCGGGCGATCAGCCGCGTCAGCACGTCGTCGCGGAAGGCGAAATAGGTGGCGGTCGCCGCCGACCACAGCCCGAGCAGCACGATGGTCCCGACCACGATCCAGAACACCACGGGCCCGAGGCGGACCTGCTTGCCGTGATGCACGATGGTGTAGGCGTCGTCGGCGGCGGGAAGGGGGATCGCGGCCGCGGTGCTCACAGGACGGCGGTTGAAGGGCCGCCCGCGGTCGTGAGGGTGATGCTGGGAGTAGTGCGAGTATTGGGCAGAACTGTTCGACATCGGCACTCCCGCGCCGGTCGGAGAGGTTCCGGACGGCTCAATTGCCGCAGCAATCTGGGCCGTTCATGGTTAATTTTCCGGAAACGGGAATGCTCGAATTCGCGCAACTGGTTAAAGGGATGTTGCGGCCGCCAGCACATCCTCGGCGTGGCCGTCGACCCGGACGTTGCGCCAGATTCGCGCCACCTTGCCGTCGGCGCCGACCAGCACCGTGGTGCGAAGAATCCCCAGGAAGGTCCTGCCGTACATCGATTTTTCGCCCCAGGCGCCGTAGGCCTCCAGCATCTCATGCTGCTCATCCGAGATCAGGGGGACGGCTAGCTTGTGCTTGTCGCGGAACTTCTCCTGGGCCTTCGGTGGGTCGGCCGAGATGCCGAGCACGCTCGTGCCGGTCGCAGCGAAGGCATCCTTGAGCCGGGTGAAATCGATCGCCTCCCGGGTGCAACCCGGCGTGTCGGCGCGAGGATAGAAGAACAGGACCAGCTTGTTGCCGGCATAGTCGGCCAGCCTCACCGTGCCGCCGCCGTCGCGCGGCAGGCTGAAGGCAGGTGCCTTCTGGCCTTCGGACAGGGCACCCTTGGTGGGGGCGGCTGCCGATTCGGAAGATTTTAACCGTTTCGACGTGGCCTTGTGCGATGCTGCCACGATAGAGGTTTTGGTTGATTTGCGTGTTGCGGCCCGCTGCGTCGTCGCGGGCTTTGTTGTCGCCGTAGTCCGCGTTTGAGTCCGTTTTTTCCTTGGGGTTGGGCTGTCGGAGGCCGTCTTGGACGATTTCTTTCGCGTTTTCTTGGACATACGCCTTCCTTTCGACGCTTTCGGCGGGTCAACCAAAGCGGTATTGCAGATCTCGTCCGGCGCGCCGGAATCGCGCCCTCGGCTGGGCAAGTCTGTCGACGCCGGAGGATGGTTACAAGGAATTCCAAACACCACCCCACTGCTCGTTGAACGCGCGTTCGGGGCGACATGACGAACAGCAGGAACATCAAGGGAATGGCGGCAATGCCGGCGCAGGGACGTTTGGTCCCCGTGGACGGCTGCGGCCCCGGCGGCGGTCAACCTAGGGATGGCCGCCTGTATCGAGAGGCAATGGCAAGAAATTCGTCGCCCCAGGACCACAGCGGGGAGCTCTATCAGCGCGCCGGAGAGCAAGACCCTCTTGCATGGGACGAGGTCGATTGGGATCCGGACCAGGAAGCGGCGGCAGGCCACCGGGCGCGCCGGCTGTTGTCCCGTTCCAACTCCCGCTTTCATCGCGTAGGTGACGGCTTCGGCACGTTCGGGCGCTGGCTTGCGGCTGACCGCTGGGTCAAACGGCTTGCCCTCGTCACGGGCACTCTCGTCATCATTTTCGTCTGTTGCTTCGCCACGCTGTGGTGGCGGCTCGGCGCGGGGCCCATCAATCTCGACATGGCGACGCCATGGCTTGCGGCTGCGATCGAGGACAATATCGGTCACGGCAACACCGTCGAGGTCGGCGGCACCCAGATCGAACGCGCAGGGCGGATCCGCATCGCGGTGCGCATTCGCGACATCATCGTCCGGGACCGCGATCACGCCATCGTCGCAAGCGCGCCGAAGGCCGAAGTGCGGCTGTCGGGCATGGCGCTGCTGATGGGCCGGCTGCGCGCCGAGAGCCTCAATCTCGTCGATGCCGAGCTCGCGATCCGGATCGCACCCGACGGGACCGTCACGGTGTCGGCCGGCGACACCGCAAAGCCGCTCGCCACCGGCGTCGCGTCGAAAAAGGAGGCGGGCCTGCCGCCGACCTTCCCGCGTCCGGGATCTGCACCGCCTGCCGCGACGACCTCTCCCGTCGCGCCCTCCGGTCCGGATGCGGCCGCAGCGTCATCGGCCGGCGGCAGCACGCAGAGCGGATTGCTTGCCGGGCTCGACTGGCTCGACAGCCTGAGCATGACCGGACTTGACGGCCAGAACCTCAACGAGATCGGCCTGAAGAACGGCAATCTGATCGTCGACGACCAGCAGCGCGGCAGCAAGTGGAGTTTCGAGAACATCAGTCTCAGCCTGCGTCGACCGCACGGTGGCGGCGTTGCGCTCAGCTTCGGCGAAGAGGGCGCGCGGCCATGGTCGCTCCGCGCCACGATCGGCCCTGCCGAGAACGGCGTGCGCTCGGTCGATGTCCGGGCCGACAAGGTCTCGACCTCGAACATCCTGCTGGCGCTGCGGCTAAAGGACCTGACCTACAACGCTGACCTGCCGCTGACCGGCGAGCTCAAGGGCGAGCTCGGCCGCGACGGCCTGCCGACCTATTTCCGCGGCAAGGTTGTCGTCGGCGCGGGCAACATCATCGACACCGATACGCCGGATTATCCGATGGCGATCGATTCGGCCGAGCTCAACCTAGAATGGGACGCCGGACGCCGGGTGCTGGTGGCGCCGTTCAAGATCATCTCCGGCGCCAACCGGATTACGCTGCTCGCGCATCTCGAGCCGCCGAATGGCACCACCAATGACTGGCAGCTCGGGTTCAGCGGCGGATCGATCCTGCTGGGCGGCATCGACAACGAACCGCCGTTGGTCTTCAACCGCATTGCCATCGGCTTCCGTTTCGACACCGACCACAAGCGCGTCGTGCTGGCGCAGGCCGACATCAGCAATGGCGAGATCGGCGTCGCCGGAACCGGCGCGATCGACTATTCCGGCGAGCCGCGTTTGATGCTCGGCTTTGCGGGCACGCCGATGTCGGCGACCGCCCTCAAGCGGATGTGGCCGACGCTCATTGTTCCGGAGCTACGTGAGTGGGTGATCGAGCGGATCGAGCGCGGCACGCTCCAGCGCATCGAGGTCGGTGTCAATTCGCCGACGCGCAATCTCCCGCGCAAGGGCCCGCCGATCCCCGAGGACGGCCTGTCGGTCAACATCGTTGCCAACGGCGTCGCGGTTCACCCCGTGGACGGCATGCCTTCAGTACACGACGCCGACCTCAAGGCGCACATCACCGGACGCACCGCGACGGTGACGATCGGGCAGGGCGTTGCCGATACACCCGCGGGACGCAAGATCACCTTTTCGGACTTCACCTTCGAGGTGCCGGACATGGCGATAAAGCCGTCGCCTTCGCGCAGCAGATTCCGCGTCGACGGACCGGTGCCCGCGGCTGCCGAAATTCTCGCCAATGATCGTCTGAGCGATCTGTCAGCAACCTTCGTCGATCCCAACACCAGCAAGGGTAATTTCTCGGCCAACATCACGCTCGCCTTGCCGGTGAAGGGCGAGCTGACCAAGGCGGATACGAGCTTCACCGTCGCCGCCGACCTCAACGGCTTCGCCGCCGACAAGCTGGTGATGAATCAGAAGCTCGAGGCGAACAGCCTCAAGATCGTCGCGAGCAATCAGGGCTACCAGGTCAAGGGCGACGTCAAGATCAACGGCCAGGCGGCCTCGCTCGATTACCGCAAGCCGGCCGAGGGCGATGCCGACGTCAAATTGCAGACCACGCTCGACGATGCGAGCCGCGCCCGTCTCGGGTTCGACTTGAGCCCCGCCGTCAGTGGTTCGCTGCCGATCAAGGTCTCCGGCAAGATTGCCAGCGGTCCCGAGCAGACCACGCGCCTTGGCATCGAGGCCGATCTGACCTCGCTCAAGCTCGACAACATCCTGCCGGGCTGGGTGAAGCTGCCAGGCAAGTCGGGCAAGGCCAGCTTCAAGGTGGTGCCGACCGCGCAATCGACGCGGCTCGAGGATATCGTCGTCGAAGGTGCGGGAGTGTCGATCAAGGGCTCGCTCGAGGTCGACCAGAACGGCGACCTCATGAATGCGAACTTCCCGACCTATTCGCCGTCCGACGGCGACAAGGCCTCGCTCAAGGTGGAGCGCGGTCCCGACGGCGTGGTGAGAGGCACCATGCGCGGCGACGTCTTCGACGGTCGCGGCTTCCTGAAGTCGGCGATCTCAGGCAATTCCGGCAAGGACGACAAGAACAAGCTGAAGAACGTCGACTTCGACATCGACGTCAAGCTCGGCGCGGTCGCTGGCTTCAACGGCGAGGCGATGCGCAGCGTCGATGCCAAGATGTCGCGGCGGAGCGGTGCCGTCAAAGCCTTCACACTGAACGGCAAGGTCGGCAAGGACACGCCGGTGACGGCAGACTTGCGCGGCGGGCGCGCGCAGGGCGGTCGCGAGGTGATCTACCTCCAGACCAACGACGCCGGCGCTTTCCTGCGCTTCTCCGACACCACCAACAAGGTGTTCGGCGGCCAGATGGTGGTTGCGATGGAGCCGCCGACATCGGAGCCGACGGCACGGGAAGGCCTCATCAACGTGCGTGACTTCACGGTCAAGGGGATGGAGCAGCTCGATCGCATTGCGGCGGGCGGTTCCAACGGCGCGCAGAGCGGCGTATCCTTCACGGCGTTGCGCGCGGAATTCACTCGGCAGAACGGTGCGCTCACGATCCGCGACGGTGTCGTCAAGGGACCGATGATCGGCGCCACCATCGAGGGCGCGATCGATTATGCCGGCAATCAGGTCTGCATGAGCGGCACCTTCGTGCCGGTGTATGGGGTGAACAATATCTTTGGCCAGTTGCCCGTTATCGGCCTTCTCCTGGGCAACGGCAACAATGAGGGACTGATCGGCGTGACCTATGAGGTCGTCGGGGCGCCCGATAAGCCGGTCATGCGAGTCAATCCGATCTCGGCGATGATGCCCGGCGTGTTCCGCAAGATCTTCGAGTTCAACACCGGCAAGCAGAACATGTTCGACGAGCTGCCGACGCAATCGGGCGAGAGCTCGGCGGGATCATCGCGGCCGCTGGGCTGCACTCTGGCGCGACGATAGCATGAGGCGGCGAGGCGCTAGGCACCTTGCTTGCGTCCGTTCAGATTAGGGATGATTGGCCCTAAGGCTATCGGCGTCGGAGTCCGCCTGGGCAAGCCCGCAATGAACCGCTTCGTTCACCGCATCATCATGGCCGTGCTGCTGGCCGCGGCACTGGCCGTCATCTGGAACGTGCTCGGCGGGCGATGAACCGGCACCGGCGAGTTCGCCGGTGCTATTCGCGTTCAGGAGATCTCAGCGCCGCGCGAAGGCGCCGCTCGGCTCATCGCCTTCCTTGCGCAGCAGCGCGTCGACGCTGATCGGGCCGCCGCCGGCCGCGGAGATGTACAGACAGGCGAAGCAGAACAGGATCGCTGCGGTGCCGCCGTTGAGCAGCGGCAGGAACACCGGCGAGCCGCTCTTGAACATGTGGCCGAGGAAATAGGCGAAGGCCATTTCACCCGACAAGACGAACGCCGAGATCCGCGTGAACAGGCCGATCATCAGGGCCGCACCGAGCACGAGCTCAAGCGCACCGGCTGCGTAGATCAGCGGCGGGATGTCGGCGAAGTAGGGGACCGCGGGAAACTTGAAGATCTTGGCGATGCCGTACTGAAACAGCAGCAGGCCGGTGATGAAGCGAAACAGGCTCAGCAGAGCCGGTTGAAAGCGAGACAGTGAATTCATGATTTGCGCCCTTCCATCCAAATTCCATGCGACTTGAATCGCATCCGGTTCCACCCTGCAAGAAGGGACCATCAATTTGCGCTGACATTTTCGTCATGACAGACAAAACACCGCAAGCGTGGCTTTGAGCCTGAGGATTTGCACATTTTGTTGCCGGAACACATGCATTCGCCGTCCGTAGTTCTCCGGTGACAACGGGGAGTGCAGGTTACCTCCGGTACACCTAGCGCCGCAAGGCGGGTACAACCAGAAAGGGAATCATCCCGAGCATCACGCTCGCAAGTGCGAAGGCGAGCAGCGGATTGTAACTCTGGGTCGCGTCGTGGATCAGACCGCCGCTCCAGGAGCCGAATGCCGAGCCAAGCCCGCTGCCGATCGAAATGCTGCCGTAGATCGTGCCGACGCGCTTGCCTCGGAAGATCTTCATCGCGGTGGCGGAGATCAGCGGTCCCCGCGAGCCCATCATGCTGCCGAAGCAGACGACGAAGCCGGTGAGCAGGAGGGTGCTCGGATTGTACTGCAACAGCCACAAGAGGATGATGCCGAGGATCGAGATCGCGTAGCTCAGCAGCACCGAAGGCCTGCGACCGATCAGGCCATCGAGCGCGGACACGCCGAGCATGCCGAACACCAGCACGACGCCGGAAAATCCCCAGGCGGTTGCGGCCTGCAAAGGCGGGAAGCCCGCATCGATCAGATAGGCGACGATCTGGGCCGCGATGGAGTACATGCCAACCGCGGTGAAGAAGAAGGTCGAGAACAGCGCCCAGAACGCGTGATGACGCATCGCGCGCAGAAGCGTCCAGCCTTCGTCGACGAAATCGGGATCGGTCCTCTTCACGACATGCGGCGACCCCGTGGCAAACATCCGCCACGGCAACAGCAGCAGTGGAAGCAAGAGGCCGAGCGCTGCGAAGCCGAACATCTCGTAGGTGCCGCGCCAGCCGACATGGTCGATCAGGATCTGCGAGATCGGCAGGAGCACGAGCACGCCCCCGCCCATCGCCGAGTAGACCACCGACATCGCGGTCGGCAGGCGCGGGCCGAACCAGCGGCCGAGCAGGATCGAGTTCGGCACGATGCCGATGAACGCGATGCCGACGCCGACGCAGAGACCGATCGAGAGCTGGAACTGCCAGAGATAGTTTGCGTGCGCCGCGATCAGGAAGGCGGCGCCAAGCAACAGCAGCCCAAGCGCATAGACGCTGCGCGGCCCGGAATGGTCGAACAGGCGTCCGACGAACGGCGCGGTGAGGCCGCTTGCGAGCCAGGTCAGCGAATAGACCGAGACGATCTGAGCGCGATCCCAGCCAAAGCTCTCCGAGATCGGCTTCAGGAACACCGTGAAGCTGTCGCCGAGCCCGCGTCCGAGCACAGACAGTGTGAAGCATAGCGCGAGCACGACGAGGGCAGTGCGCCCATGCGCACCCGACTGTGCTGCGGCATTTCCTCTGCCGTCCGCCTTGGGCGTGTTCTGATCCATTGCCCGTCAGGGAGCGCGTTTCCACGCGCCCTGGCAAGCAGTGAAAAGCTCATACGCCTATGCGGGCTTGACGAGGACGTGCTTCTTCTTGCCGAGCGAGAGCTTGATCACGCCCTCCGGCGTGAAATGGGCCGGCGTCAGCGTCATCTTCTCGTCGGTGACGGATTCGTCGTTCACCCTGAGACCGCCACCCTTGATCTGACGCCGCGCTTCGCCGTTGGAGACGACGAGGCCCGCCTTGACGAAGGCGTTGAGCACGCCGAGTCCGGCCTCCAGCTCGCCACGCGGAATTTCGACAGTGGGGAGCGTCTGCGCCAGCGCGCCTTCCTCGAACGTTCGTCGCGCGGTCTCGGCCGCTTCATTTGCCGCGTCGCGGCCGTGCAGCAGCGCAGTCGCTTCCGTCGCGAGCACCTTCTTCGCCTCGTTGATCTCCGAGCCCTGGAGCGCCTCAAGCTTCCTGACCTCGCTCATCGGCAACGTCGTGAACAGTTTTAAGAACTTGCCGACGTCGGCGTCCTCGGTGTTGCGCCAGTACTGCCAGAAATCGTAAGGGCTGAACTGGTCGGCGTTGAGCCACACTGCGCCTTGCGCGGTCTTGCCCATCTTGGCTCCGGAGGCGGTCGTGAGCAGCGGCGTCGTCAGTGCGAAGAGTTGCGGCGATCCCATGCGGCGGCCGAGATCGACGCCCATGATGATGTTGCCCCACTGGTCGGAGCCGCCCATCTGCAATCGGCAGCCGGCGCGCTGCGAGAGCTGCACGAAGTCGTAGGCCTGGCAGACCATGTAGTTGAACTCGATGAAGCTCATCTCCTGCTCGCGCTCGAGGCGCAGCCGCACGGAGTCCATGGTCAGCATGCGGTTGACCGAAAAATGCTTGCCGACATCGCGCAGCATCTCGATCCAGTTGAGCTTGGTCAGCCACTCCGCATTGTCGAGCATGACGGCGTCGCTGGCGCCGTCACCGTAGCGCAGCACCTTGGCGAACACGCCGCGGATCGAGGCCTTGTTGGCCTCGATCTCGGCAATCGTCCGCATCGCGCGCGTCTCGTCCTTGCCGGAGGGATCGCCGACCATGGTGGTGCCGCCGCCCATCAGCGTGATCGGCTTGTTGCCGGACTGCTGGAGCCAGTGCAGCATCATCATGGTCAGGAAGTTGCCGATATGCAGCGATGGAGCGGTGCAATCGTAGCCGACATAGGCCGTCGCCTCGCCCTTGGCGGCGAGCGCGTCCAGCCCCTCGAAATCGGAGCACTGGTGGACGAAGCCCCGTTCCTGCAAAATATTGAGGAAATCCGATTTAAATGCACTCATCTGTCGACGGCTCTGATCATTCTTATTTTACGGTAATTGCGGCCAGTGGCGGAACCCGGAAGGAACGGACTGCCGCGTCGCAGCGCGCTGTGGCATTATAAGATGTGCTTGTTTGATACAAGCCAGGCGTCGGGGTAGGAAGACGTCGAGGCTTACGGGATGATGTTAACCGCACTCGGTCTGATGAGCGGGACCTCGCTTGACGGGGTGGACGTTGCATTGATCGAAACGGATGGAAAGCAGATCAAGGCGTTCGGGCCGTCCGGCTACCGGCCTTACAGCAATGCCGAGCGCAGCCTCTTGCGCCGGGCGCTCACCGAGGCTGTCCATTTGCCGCGGCGCGATGCCCGGCCGGGGGTTCTGGCCGAGGCTGAGCGTGTGGTGACGCTGGCCCATGCCGAGGCGGTCGCCGCCTTCACTGCTCAGAACCGGATGAAGCCGGAGGAGATCGACATCGTCGGCTTCCATGGCCAGACCGTGCTGCACCGGCCCGAGCGGCGCTTGACGGTGCAGATCGGCGACGCGTTGGCGCTGGCAAAGGCCATCCACATCCCGGTGATGCATGATTTCCGCGCCGCCGACGTCGAGGCCGGTGGGCAGGGCGCACCCTTCGTGCCGGTCTACCACCGGGCGCTGGCGCAATCGTTGGAGCGCGAGGGACCGATCGTCGTCGTCAATATCGGCGGCGTCTCCAACATCACCTATATCGACGGCAACGATACGCTGATCGCCTGCGATACCGGTCCCGGCAACGCGCTGCTCGACGACTTCATGTACCGGACCATGAACCAGACCTTCGACGCGGAAGGAAAGTTCGCCGCGCTCGGGAAGGCGGATGAAGCCTGGATCGCGCGGGCACTTGAGCTGCCGTTCTTTGCACTACCGCCGCCGAAGTCGCTCGACCGCAACGATTTTGCCGCCCTGAAGCTCGGCGACGCGCAACCGGCCGATGGGGCGGCGACGCTCACCGCATTCACGGCCGCCGCGATCGCCCGCGTCATTCCGCTGCTGCCGCGGCGGCCGAGGAGCTGGATCATCTGCGGCGGCGGCGCGCGCAACCTCACGATGCTGCGCATGCTGCGGGAGCGGGTGGGATCGGCGACGGTGCAGGCCGCCGAGACGCTCGGCTGGGCCTCCGATGCCATCGAGGCGCAGGCTTTCGGCTTCCTGGCCGCGCGTGGCATGAAGGGACTGCCGCTATCCTACCCGGCCACCACGGGCGTGCCGATGCCGATGACGGGCGGGGTGATCGCAAGGCCTTAGGTCACGGGCGGTTGATGCAAATGCATCGATCTTGACTCGTTCATGCAGATGCATATATGTTGATGCAGTTGCATCGAACCCGGGATCTCCGTCATGGCCGCGGCCCTCAAACTGATCAGCCACAAGCTTTGCCCTTATGTGCAGCGCGCCGTGATCGCGCTGACCGAAAAGGGCGTGCCGTTCGAGCGGATCGACATCGATCTCGGCAACAAGCCGGACTGGTTCCTGAAGATCTCGCCGCTCGGCAAGGTACCGGTGCTGGTGGTCACGACCGCGCAAGGCGAGGTCGCGCTGTTCGAGAGCAACGTGATCTGCGAGTACATCGAGGAAACGCAAGGAGGCCGCAAGCTGCATCCGGCCGACGCGCTGAGGCGCGCCGAACATCGCGCCTGGATGGAGTTCGGCTCCGCGATCCTCGGCGATCTCTGGGGCCTGGAGACCACGACTGATCCGGCGGTCTTTGACAGCAAGCGTCAGGCGTTGTCGGTCAAGTTTGTCCGCGTCGAGGCCGCGCTGGGCGCGGGCCCGTTCTTCGCCGGCGCATCATTCAGCCTGGTCGACGCCGTGTTCGCGCCGATCTTCCGCTATTTCGACGTGTTCGATGAGCTCGCCGAGCTCGGCATCTTCAAGGATTTGCCGAAGGTTGGCGCATGGCGAGCGGAGCTTGCCATGCGTCCGAGCGTTCGCAGCGCGGTGGGGGCCGATTATCCGCAATTGCTGCGCGCGTTCCTGGTGCGCCATGACGCGCATCTGTTGAAGCTTGCCGCGTAAAGCGCGCCTGAGCCTTCACAGCTCCGCGGCCATTTTCGCCAGCGTCGCAATCGTGTTCATGTTGCGCGCAGTGCCAGCCTTGGCGGCGGGGATGACGAGCTTCGACGTGCCCATGCCGTCGCCATAATGCACGTAGATCTCGCGGCGACCGAGCCGGACTTCCTCATCCTTCTGGCCGCGGATGCCCGTAAGCGTGTCTGCGGGCGGCGCCTTGTCGAGGAAGATCGCCATGGTGCGGTTCGGCGCAGCTTTCGGAAAGGGATTGTCGGCCGCAACCTGCGCCATCTCTTTTGCGCTGCGCACGAGCACGCCGACCATCGCGCCGGCGTAGCCGTGCAAGCGCTTCTCCAGCGCGGCCTTGATCGCGCTTTCGGACTTGCGGCTGGTGAACACCACATTGCCGCTGGCGATGTAGGTGCGCACGGCTGCAAAGCCGAGCTCCTCGCACATCGCCTTGAGCTCGCTCATCGGCAGCTTGCCGGTGCCGCCGACATTCACGGCACGCAGCAAGGCGACGAAGGAGCCCATTTTGGCAGGCCTCTAGCGCACGTTGGCGAGCCGCATGTCGAGATAGGCGGTGATGGTCTCCATCAACGGCTCGAGCTTGCCGTCGAAGAAATGGTTGGCGCCGGGGATGACCTGCTGGTCGATCACGATGCCCTTCTGCGTCTTCAGCTTCTCCACCAGCGTGTTGACGTCCTTGGGCGGCACCACCGCATCCTTTTCACCGTGGACGATAAGCCCCGAGGACGGGCAGGGCGCGAGGAAGGAGAAGTCGTAGAGATTGGCGGGCGGGGCGATCGAAATAAAGCCCTCAACCTCGGGGCGGCGCATCAAAAGCTGCATGCCGATCCAGGCGCCGAAGGAGAAGCCGGCGACCCAGCAAGCGCGCGCTTCGGGATTGATGGTCTGAGCCCAGTCAAGCGCTGCTGCTGCATCGGACAATTCGCCGGTGCCATGGTCGAACGAGCCCTGGCTGCGGCCGACGCCACGGAAGTTGAAGCGCAGCACGGAGAAGCCGCGATGTGCGAAGGCGTAGTAGCACTGGTACACGATCTGATGGTTCATCGTGCCGTGAAACTGCGGATGCGGATGCAGGATCATCGCGATTGGCGCGTTCTTCTGCTTGGCCGGATGGTAGCGGCCTTCGAGACGGCCTGCAGGGCCGGCGAAAATGACTTCAGGCATGATGGTCTCTTGATTGATTCCCTCGAGATGATCCTCAGCAATCAACCGATTGTGGCGGCTTCACCGGCTGCAAAGCCGACGAAAGTGCGCATGGGAGTGGAAGGGGCGCCCTCGGATGATGCGCGAGTGGCGCGCGGGTGAACTGACGCGCGCGTTCTAACACGAGGCAAGGGTCAAAAAGCAAGCTTCTTCAACATCTCGCAATGCGCTCAAGAGCTTAGCTGGTCATCGCGGTGTCGCGAGCGCCTCGCCGCACGCAGCGGTGTGGCCGCCCGGGATCGCTCAAATCGACGACGAAAATCGGCGTTGAGGCCGGGCGCCCCAGTTAAACGATTGGAATCACGCCGATTTATCGGCCGTTGGATGGTCCTGGGGCGATTCACACAGGAGCCGTGCGGTTTCCGAGCGAGGCAACCGCTGGCCGGTAGCGCCGGCTGCCCTGGAGGGTTTGCCCGTTGTCGAAGGTGAGTTCGAAATCCCCAGACGGTTTCAGGTCCACGCCTCTCACCCGATCGAGATTGGCAAGTTTCGTCCGATGGACGCGAACGATGGCGAAGCGCGAAAGCTCGCTTTCGGCCGTGGCGAGCGTGCCCCGGATCAGGTGTTGGCGGCCGTCGATCAGGCTGTATTCAATGTAGTTGCCGGCGGAGGCGACCCAGAGAATGTCGCGCGGCGCGAGGCGAATGCGACTTGCACCGTCCCGCAGCCAGATCAGATCGGCGACAGGCGGCTGTCGCGCGTCGGCGGCCCTGGCAGCCAATGCGGCCCGTTTCAGCTCGCGCCGACTCTCGAATAGCCAGATCGTTCCCCCGATCAGGAGGGCGGCCACGGCATCCTTGCGAAACTCGTATGAGATCGTCGCAAACGAGAAATGGAAATCGTAGGTGCTCCCCGCGAGCCAGAGCACGAGCTTCCTGATCCAGACCATGCCGGTGATGTGGAGGGTCGAGAAGCCGACCACGGCAAGCGCTCCGATAGCCACCCGGACGACGAGCCCCGGGCTACGGTGCATGCGCCGGATGGCCAGCACCAGGAGCGGGACGGTCAGCAGGACGACGGCGATGCTCGACATCTCCCAGAACAGCCGCCGGCCGACATCATAGCTGTCGCCGCGCCAGGCGGCATCCTGCGCGCCGGAGAGTGCATTCACGATTCCGACTGCGAGCGCGACGGCTGTGATCGCGCCGAACATCGTCCAGTCGCTGCCGCTGATCCCAAAAAGCCCACCGCTCGTCCCAGGGCGCGACGCCTCATCCCGCGTGTTGCGGTCCTGATCCCAAACCGGCTCGACGCGCTCGGCTTGTGGGGCATTTTCGGTGTCAGCCATGGCCCCAAAACCGCGTTTGGCGTCCCCTCAAGGAGCAGAAAACCATGTCAACACCACAGCAAATCTCGACCTCGGAGCGGCGCATCGATCTGGACTGGGTGCGGATTGGCGCCTTCGGGCTCCTGATCTTCTACCACGTCGGCATGCTCTACGTGTCCTGGGGATTTCACATCAAGAGCACGCACAGGCTGACCTGGCTCGAGCCGTTGATGCTGGTCCTCAATCCCTGGCGGCTCTCGCTTCTGTTCCTGGTTTCCGGGGTTGCGACGAGGTTCATGCTCGACAAGTTCCGCCTTGGCTCGTTCGTTGGCGCGCGGTCGGCTCGGCTCCTGATCCCCCTGATCTTCGGCATGCTGGTGATCGTGCCGCCGCAATCCTACCTCCAGATAGTCGAAAGCCTCGGCTATCCCGCGGGCTTCGTCGATTTCTATGCCCATCATTATCTCGCTTTCGGGGCGCAGTTCTGTCCGAACCCTTGCATCGTCCAGCCGACCTGGAACCATCTCTGGTTCGTGGTTTACCTGTGGGTCTACACGATGGCGCTGGCCGGCGTGCTCTGGCTATGGCCGGCCCTGACGGACCGGCTCAGTGCGAGGCTTGCTATTCTGCTCACAGGGCCCGGGCTCCTGATCCTGCCGTGTCTGCTCTTCGCGGCTTGGCGCCTGTTTCTGTTCCCGGCTTTTCCCTCCACGCATGCACTGTTTGGCGACTGGTACAACCACGCGGACTATGCAGCGGCATTCCTGATCGGCTTCCTGCTGGCGAAGCAGATTAGCGTCTGGTGCGAGATCGAACGCCTGCGCTGGGCGGCGCTGCCACTCGCAGCCGCTTGCTTCCTCATCTTGATCCTGCTGTTCGCCGGCCTGCTCGCGCCGTCGCCGCTGCTGAAGAAGTGCGCCAGCATCGCCTATGGCTGCTATCAGTGGTTCGCAATGGCTGCGGTGCTCGGTTTCGCACGGCGGCACTTCACGGCCGACGGACCTGTGCGCCGCTATCTCACGGACGCGATCTTCCCGTACTACATCGTGCATCAGACCGCGATCATCATGATCGCGCACGCACTGCGCGGGAGCGGCTTCTCGGCCGGGATCGAGGCCTCCATCGTCGTCGCCGGTACCGCGCTCACATGTGTGGTCACCTATGAGATAGTGCGGCGCATTGCGTGGTTGCGGCCGCTGTTCGGATTGCGGACGGGGTTCCGCCGCCTGCCCGGGATCGCGCAGCAACAACCGGCCTGATGCGGGCGGGTCCCGATTGGCGCAATGGCAAAAGGTGCTAAGAGGGCGGCATGCCAACCCGCGTCTATCTCGACTGGAATGCGACCACGCCGCTGCGCCCTGAGGCGCGGACGGCGATGGTTGCGGCCTATGATCTCGTCGGCAATCCGTCCTCGGTCCACGCCGAGGGGCGGGAGGCGCGGCGGCTGGTCGAGGCGGCTCGTGCGGCGCTCGCGGGTGCGGTTGGCGGCCTGCCGCGAAACGTCATCTTCACCTCGGCGGGAACCGAGGCCAATGCGCTGGCGCTGTCGCCGGGTCTAAAGGGGCCCTCTGGCCGCCCGGCGGAACGGCTTCTCGTGTCGGCCGTCGAGCACGCCTCCGTGCTGGCAGGCGGCAGGTTTCCGGCCGATGCCATCAGCCAGATCCGGGTGACGTGGTCAGGCGTCGTCGATCTCGACCACCTCAAGGCGCTGCTGGGTTCCGGTCCGCCGGCGCTGGTCTCGATCATGGCCGCCAACAACGAGACCGGCACATTGCAGCCCGTGGCGGAAGTCGCGCGGATCGTCCATGAGGCGGGCGGGCTTCTGCATGTCGATGCAATCCAGGTGCTTGGCAAGATGCCATTTGATATCAAGGAGGTAGGCGCCGATCTTGCCACCTTCTCTGCCCACAAGATCGGCGGTCCCAAGGGGATCGGCGCATTGGTGGTGGCCGAGGGCGTGACAGGGCTCGAACCGGTGCTGCGTGGTGGCGGGCAGGAACTCGGCCGTCGGGCGGGAACCGAGAACGTAGCGGGCATTGCCGGCTTCGGCGCGGCCGTGAGGGCGGCCGTTCAGGCTCTGGCGGAGGATGCGGAACGGCTGCGAAACCTCCGGAATCGCTTGGAAAATGGCTTGCGCTCGGTTCCCGGTGTGGTGATCTTCTCGGAGGAGGTCGAGCGGTTACCCAATACCACTCTGTTTACCGCGCCGGGGCTGAAGGCCGAGACCGCCGTGATTGGCTTCGACCTTGAAGGTATCGCTGTATCTTCGGGCTCAGCCTGTTCATCGGGAAAAGTGCAGCCGTCGCACGTGCTTTCCGCGATGGGATTCGACCCGAAAACGGCGCAGGGAGCGGTGCGCCTAAGTCTGGGCTGGTCCACGCAGGGGGCGGACATCAATCGGGCCCTTGAGGCTTGGCGAAAGCTCGGTAATAACCTACTTAGAGAGTAAGCGACGAAACACGGCTTGAACGGTTCTAAGCGCGTGCTTTCCGCATAGAAACATCGTAATAGTCGTTCGAGTTTGATCCACCGCGGTCCTTGAAACCGCGAGCGGAGGATGGAATGCCAGCCGTACAAGAGACGGTCGAGCGCGTGAAGCGCATCGACGTCGACCAGTATCGTTATGGGTTTGAAACCCTGATCGACTCCGAGAAGGCCCCGAAGGGTCTGTCGGAAGACATCGTAAAATTCATTTCCGGGAAGAAGAACGAGCCCGCCTGGATGCTCCAGTGGCGGCTCGAGGCCTATCGGCGCTGGCTGACCATGACCGAGCCGACCTGGGCGCGCGTCGACTATCCCAAGATCGACTTCCAGGACATCTACTACTACGCGGCGCCCAAGCCGAAGAAGACGGTCTCATCGCTCGATGAGATCGATCCGGAGATTCTGAAGACCTACGAGAAGCTCGGCATCCCCTTGCGGGAAGTGGCGATGCTCGAAGGCATCGAGCCGAAGCCTGGCGAGGAAGATCCTGCCCGACGCAAGATCGCCGTCGATGCGGTATTCGACTCCGTCTCGGTTGCGACCACCTTCAAGGCCGAGCTGAAGAAGGCCGGCGTCATCTTCATGCCGATCTCGGAGGCAATCCGCGAGCATCCCGAGCTGGTGCAGAAGTATCTCGGCTCAGTGGTGCCGACTTCTGACAATTTCTACGCGACGCTGAACTCGGCGGTGTTCTCGGACGGCTCGTTCGTCTACGTGCCGCCGGGCGTACGCTGCCCGATGGAGCTGTCGACCTATTTCCGCATCAACGAGCGCAACACCGGCCAGTTCGAGCGCACGCTGATCATCGCGGATAAGGGCTCTTACGTCTCCTATCTCGAAGGCTGCACCGCGCCGCAGCGCGACGAGAACCAGTTGCACGCCGCCGTGGTCGAGCTCGTCGCGCTCGACGACGCCGAGATCAAATATTCGACGGTGCAGAACTGGTACCCCGGCAACTCGGAAGGCAAGGGCGGCATCTACAACTTCGTCACCAAGCGTGGCGACTGCCGCGGCAACAATTCCAAGATATCCTGGACCCAGGTCGAGACCGGCTCGGCCATTACCTGGAAGTACCCGAGCTGCATCCTGCGCGGCGACAATTCGAGCGGCGAGTTCTACTCGATCGCGATCTCGAACGGCTTCCAGCAGGTCGACTCGGGCACCAAGATGATCCACCTCGGCAAGAACACCTCGAGCCGGATCATCTCCAAGGGCATCGCGGCCGGCAAGTCCCAGAACACCTATCGCGGTCTCGTCACCGCGCACCGCAAGGCGACCGGCGCGCGCAACTTCACCGCCTGCGACTCGCTGCTCATCGGCGACAAATGCGGCGCGCACACCGTGCCGTACATCGAGGCGAAGAACTCCTCGGCCACCTTCGAGCACGAGGCGACGACCTCAAAAATCTCCGAGGACGTGCTGTTCTACTGTATCCAGCGCGGCCTGAGCCAGGAAGAAGCCGTCGGCCTCGTCGTCAACGGCTTTGTGAAGGATGTGCTGCAGCAGCTCCCGATGGAGTTCGCCGTGGAAGCGCAGAAGCTGATCTCGATTAGCCTCGAAGGCAGCGTGGGCTAGTTCTGGCCTCATCCTGAGGAGGCCGCGCAAGCGGCTGTCTCGACGGATGGTAATCGGAAAGATTGTTGGCCTCATCCTTCGAGACGCGCCTTCGGCGCTCCTCAGGACGAGGGGATAGATGGAAAAAACAATGGCTTTGCTTGAAGTGAAAGACCTGAAAGTTCGTGTCGAGGAGCGTGAGATCCTTCACGGGCTGACGCTGACCGTGAACGAGGGTGAGGTGCACGCGATCATGGGGCCGAACGGCTCCGGCAAGTCGACGCTCTCCCATGTCATCGCTGGCAAGCCCGGCTATGAGGTCACCGACGGCCAGATCCTTTTCAAGGGCGAGAACCTCCTGGAGATGGACCCGGAAGAGCGCGCCGCCAAGGGCGTGTTCCTGGCGTTCCAGTATCCGGTCGAGATCCCCGGCGTTGCCACCATGAACTTCCTGCGCACCGCGCTGAATGCACAGCGCAAGGCGCGCGGCGAGGACGAATATTCGACGCCGGACTTCCTGAAGAAGGTCCGCGAGGTCTCGAAGTCGCTGAACATCCCGCAGGACATGCTCAAGCGCGGCGTCAATGTCGGCTTCTCCGGCGGCGAGAAGAAGCGCAACGAGGTGCTTCAGATGGCGCTGTTCGAGCCGAGCCTGTGCATCCTCGACGAGATGGACTCCGGCCTCGACATCGACGCGCTGCGCATTGCGGCTGATGGCGTCAACGCGCTGCGCTCGCCCAAGCGCGCGATGGTGGTGATCACCCACTATCAGCGCCTCCTGAACTACATCGTGCCTGACTTCGTGCACGTGATGTCGAAGGGCCGCGTCGTGAAGAGCGGCGACAAGCAACTGGCGCTGGAGCTGGAGGAGTCCGGCTACGCCCAGTTCGAGGACGCTGCGTAAGGGATTTTGCGATGAACGTTGCTTTGGTCAAGACCGGGAACGGCCGCGCGGTGAGCGATCTCTTCACCAGCGCCGAAGGCCGGCTGCCTGGTTCCCCTGCGGTCGCAGCAGTGCGCCGCCAGGCCTTCGAGACCTATGAGCGTCTCGGCCTGCCGCACCGTCGGCTCGAGGAATGGAAATACACCGATCTGCGTGCACTCGTCGGCGAGGTGCTGCCACTTGCGGCCGTCCCGGATGCGGCGGCGCTGTCGCGCGCGGCCGAAGCCGTAAAGACGCATGCGTTTGCCGGTGCCCGCAAGCTGGTGCTGGTCGACGGCGTGTTCGCGGCCGATCTTTCCGACGTTAAGGCGCTCGCATCCGAGGTCAGCGTCAAGACGTTGCGCGAAACGCTGGAGAAGGAGTCAGGCGATCTGCTCGCGACGGCCTCGACGGACGCGATGATCTCGCTGAACGCGGCGATGGCGACCGATGGCGTTGTGGTGTCGATCGCGGACGGCGTGCAGCTTTCCGCGCCGGTCCAGATCATCCACGTCGCGACCGCCGCGTCTGCGTCCGCATTCACCCGATCGCAACTGCGAATCGGCAATCGCGTCCGAGCCACCATTATCGAGAGCTTTGTCGCGGCCGGCGCTGCGGCCTACCAGGTCAACGATGCCGTGCTGGTGACGATCGGCGACAACGCCGATGTCGCGCATATCCGCCTGATGGACGACGCGCCGGACGCGGTGAACATCACCTCCGAGATCGTCACGGTCGGCGCGAACACAAAACTCAACTTCTTCAACATGACGACCGGCGGCGCCGTCAGCCGTCTGCAAGGCTTCATTACGCTCGCAGGCGAGGGCAGTGAGCTCGCGGTCAATGGCGTGAACCTGCTGAAGAAGACCGAGCATGGCGATACGACGCTGGTCGTCGACCACGCCGTTCCCCATTGCACCAGCCGCGAGATCTTCCGCGCCGTGATCGATGATCGCGCCCATTCGGTGTTCCAGGGCCGCATCATCGTCCGTCCCGACGCGCAGAAGACCGACGGCAAGATGATGACGCGGGCGCTGCTGCTCTCGGACGAAGCCGAGGCCGACAACAAGCCCGAGCTCGAGATCTTTGCCGATGACGTCTCTTGCGGCCATGGCGCCACCGCCGGTGCGCTCGACGACAGCCTTCTGTTCTACCTGCGTGCCCGCGGGCTGCCTGAGAAAGACGCCCAGGCGCTGCTGATCCAGGCTTTCGTCGGCGAGGCGATCGAGCAGATCGCCGATGATGACCTGCGCGAGCACGTGATCGGCATTGCCGAGCGCTGGCTGGAGGGCCGGTCATGAGCACGCATCCGGCAGTCCTGAACGGTTCTTATGACGTAGCAAAGGTGCGCCAGGATTTCCCGGCGTTGGCGATGCAGGTCTACGGCAAGCCGCTGGTCTATCTCGACAACGCGGCCTCGGCGCAGAAGCCGCAATCCGTGCTCGACCGCATGACGCAGGCTTACACAAGCGAATACGCCAATGTACACCGCGGCCTGCATTACCTCGCCAATGCGGCGACGGAAGCCTATGAGGGCGGCCGCGCCAAGGTCGCACAGTTCATCAACGCGCCCCGTACCGAGGAAGTCATCTTCACCCGCAACGCGACGGAGGCGATCAACCTCGTCGCGTCGTCCTGGGGCGAGCCCAACATCAAAGAGGGCGACGAGATCGTCCTCTCGATCATGGAGCACCACTCCAATATCGTGCCCTGGCATTTCCTGAGGGAACGCCATGGCGCGGTGATCAAGTGGGCGCCGGTCGACGATGAGGGCAATTTCCTGATCGACGAGTTCGAGAAGCTGCTGACGGCGAAGACCAAGCTGGTCGCAATCACGCAGATGTCGAACGCGCTTGGCACCATCGTGCCGGTCAAGGACGTCGTGAAAATCGCGCACGCTCGCGGCATTCCCGTGCTGGTCGACGGCAGCCAGGGCGCCGTGCATCTGCCGGTCGACGTCCAGGACATCGGCTGCGACTTCTACGTCTTCACCGGCCACAAGGTCTACGGGCCGACCGGCATCGGCGTGCTCTGGGCCAAGTACGACCACCTCGTCGCGATGCGCCCCTACAACGGCGGCGGCGAGATGATCCGCGAGGTCTCCCGCGACATCGTCACCTATGGCGATCCCCCGCACAAGTTCGAGGCCGGCACGCCCGCGATCGTCGAGGCGGTCGGGATTGGCGCGGCCATCGACTACGTCAATTCGATCGGCAAGGAGCGTATCGCTGCGCACGAGCACGATCTCCTGACCTATGCCCAGGACCGCCTGCGCGAGATCAACTCGCTGCGGCTGATCGGCACGGCGCGCGGCAAGGGCCCGGTGATATCCTTCGAGCTGAAGGGTGCGCATGCCCATGACGTCGCCACCGTGATCGACCGCCAGGGCATCGCGGTGCGCGCCGGCACCCACTGCGTCATGCCGCTTTTAGAGCGGTTCAACGTGACCGCGACGTGCCGGGCATCGTTCGGCATGTATAATACGAGGGACGAAGTCGACCATCTGGCACAGGCGCTTTTGAAGGCGCGGGATTTGTTCGCATGAGTGACACGGCCGAAATCAAAGCCAATCCGATGGAAACGCATTCGGCGCTGCCGCCGGAGGAGACCGAGCGTCTGACGCGCGAGATCATCGCCGGGCTCAAGACCGTATTCGATCCGGAAATTCCCGCCGACATTTACGAACTCGGCCTGATCTACAAGGTCGAGATCAGGGACGACCGCTCCGTCGACGTCCTGATGACGCTGACGACGCCGAATTGTCCGGCCGCCGGCGAGTTGCCGACGATGGTCGAGAACGCGGTCGCTAGTGTCCCCGGCGTCGGCGTTGTCGACGTCAAGGTCGTCTGGGAACCGGCTTGGTCACCGGAACGCATGAGCGACGAGGCGCGCCTCGTGCTCAACATGTGGTGACACCAATCTGGCTCTTGCATATACGGCATTGAACTTGCTCCGCAACGGACCACATGAGTGACATGACCCAGGCATCACCAGCTACTCCCTCCAAGCCGCGGCGTCCGCGCCCGCAGGTGATGCGGCTGACGGATGCCGCCGCGCAGCGCATCACCGAGCTGACGCAGCGCGCGGACTCCGAAATCGTCGGACTGCGCGTCGGCGTGAAGAACGGCGGCTGCGCGGGGCAGTCCTACACCGTCGAGTACGCCCATGAGATCCGGCCGACCGACGAGGTCGTCGAGGACAAGGGCGTCAAGATCCTGGTCGATCCCAAGGCCGTGCTGTTCCTGCTCGGCACCGAGATGGACTACAGGGCCGACAAGATGCAGGCCCAGTTCGTCTTCAACAATCCCAACCAGATCTCAGCCTGCGGCTGCGGCGAGTCGGTGGAGTTGCGACCGGCCAAGGTCGAGGGGTAACTCCGCTCTCGCCAATCACTCCGCTGTCGTCCTGGCGAAAGCCAGGACCCATACCGCGTGATCTCTCGTGGGTGATAGGTCTCAGTACCGGCGCTGGTACGACTAACGGTCTTCGCTAAACTGCTCCCTGGGGTAATGGGTCCTGGCTTTCGCCAGGACGACCATTCGGAGAGAGCGTGCACATGGACCGCGAATTCCTGATCGACCTGTTCGCTGATTTCGGCCCCGTTACCATCCGGAAGATGTTTTCCGGCTACGGCATCTCCGCCGACGGCACCAATTTCGCGCTGGCCTTGCGCGCCGGGCTGTTTTTCCGCGCCGATGAAGTGACGATCCCGAGCTTTGAGCTCGAAGGCTCAGGGCCCTTTCAGTACCAGACCCGCGCCAAGACAGTGACGGTGAATTCCTACTGGCAGTTGCCCGCGCGCCTGTTCGACGATTCCGAGGAGCTTGCCGAGTGGGCGAGAGCCGCGCTCGCCGCCGCCCAGCGCGCCAAGGTGAAGAAGCGGCCGAAGGCGGCAAAGAAGGCGGCAGCCAAGCCTGCGAAGAAGGCCGCCGTGAAGAAGCCGCTGAAGAAGAAACAAGCAGCCAAGAAGGCGGTTCGTAGGGTGGGCAAAGCGAAGCGTGCCCACCACTCAAGATAACGATTGGAGAGATGGTGGGCACGGCGCTGCGCGCCTTTACCCACCCGCGGCAGCTAGCGATGCCTGACGACCTCATCCTGAGGAGACCGCAGAGCGGTCGTCTCGAAGGATGGCCACGGGTGAAAGCATGGCCTACATGGTTCGAGACGCCGCTTCGCGCCTCCTCACCATGAGAGTCATACACTCCGCGCGCAGCAAGCGGCTTCAGGCCACCTGGCCGCGCCTCTCGATGCGATACTCCGGATCGGCCTCGCAGATCACGCGGTTGCGGCCGTTGCGCTTGGCGGCGTAGAGGCAGGCATCGGCGCGCTCGATGAGGGAGTCCGTGTCGTCGGTCGGCTTCAGCATGGAGACGCCGACCGAGATCGTGACGCGGCCGAGGATCTCGCCGGTCGATTTCTTCTTCAATTCCTTCGCCATGACGGCGCGGCGGATGTGGTCGGCGACGGTGAGCGCCTGGCGCAGCGCGGTGCTGGGCAGTACGACCGCGAACTCCTCGCCACCATAGCGCGCTGTGATGTCCTGGCCCTTGATGGTCTGCTTCAGCGACAGGCCGACGAGCCGCAGCACCTGGTCGCCGGTGAGGTGTCCGTAGGAATCGTTGAACGACTTGAAGTGGTCGATGTCGAACAACAGCAGCGACAGCGGCTCGCCGCTCGCGAGCGCGTTCTGCACGGCCATGCCTATCATGCGATCGAAATATTTGCGGTTGCCGAGGCCGGTGAGGGGATCGGTGAGGCTCTCGGCGCGGATCGCCTCGAGGCTTTGCTGGAGATTGCTGATCTCGTTCGCGGACAAGGTCAGCCGGTCCTCCAGTGCCTTGTTGGTCTCGCGCATGTCGCGCGTCGCATGGAGCAGCGTGTCAACGATCGCCTTGATCTGATCGCTGTCCTTGGCCGTGGACAGCTTTGCGGCGGCGCCCGACAGGCTCGCGTCGTAGGAGGCAGACATGCCGAGCGCTTCGCTGAGCACCTTCATGACGTCGTCGATCTCGCCGATGACGCGCGCGCCAACCTTGTCGATGCGGTCGGTGGTCTTGATGTGGGAGAGATAGGTCTCGTAGATCTGCTCGAGATCGGCTTCCGTCAGCTTGCCGTTGCGCGCCAGCGTCTCGTTGATGATCTTGTTCAGCGGGGCGTTGTAGCCGGTGGCGTAGACGTACCAGATCTCGTAGTTGCGGGGAATTGCGGTCTGCTTGAGCGATCGGATCTGGCCGAGCGCCACCTCGGCGAACGCCATGGTGCGTTCGTGTTCGTCGAGCAACTTGACCACAGAAACATCCCCACAGCAGCCGATGCGCCTCCGACTGCAGCAATGCTTAAATTATGGGGCTGAGGCTAAAGGACGATTCTGAACGGCCGGTAAACGGCTGTTTTCTGAAGCCTGATCCGGGACCCGAAGGGCCGCGCTAGCGCGAAGTGTGCCGCGGCTTTTTCTCGCGACAAACGCGAAACGCGTTTGCGCGGAAATCATGCTCAGACAAACAACCTAAAGCGCAGCGCGCTTTAGGCGCCGGCGGGGGAGCGGACTGGTCGCAGCAGGAACGCCGGAAGATGCGAATGATCGCCGGGCTCGCTGTCGGCCTCGCGTTGCGGACGGCGCGGCTCGGGCCGGCCGATCGAGGGCACATGCGACGTATTGGCCTGCTGGCGCGAGCTGTGCCGCGACTCGCCGGTGTGCCTTGCTTCGCGCGCTGGCTTTGGCTCGCGTGAAGGCTTTGGTTCGCGTGAAGGCTTTGGCTCGCGTGCAGGCCTCGCTTCCGCTGCTGGCCTTGCGTCCGCGGCGTGACGCGCGTCACCGGGCTGCTCATGGCCGCGACGCGACTTGCCGCGACCGCCGCGCGAACGCTCTCGGCCACGCGGCTCGCGCGAACGCTCGGTTGGCTCGGCGGATTCGCTGTGGACCTCGAACTCGCCTTCGGCGCGCGGAATGTTCTGGCCGATCAGCTTTTCGATCGCGGCCATCGACTTCTGGTCGAGCGGGGTCACGATCGATATCGCGGTGCCGGTGCGGCCGGCGCGCCCCGTACGACCGATGCGGTGAACGTAATCGTCTGGATGATGGGGGACGTCGAAATTGAAGACGTGGCTGACCTCGGGGATATCGAGGCCGCGGGCGGCGACGTCGGAGGCGACCAGCAGCGGCAGCTCGCCTTTGCGGAACTGATCCAGCGCTGCCATGCGGGCCGGCTGGTCCATGTCGCCGTGCAGAGCGCCGACGCTGAAGCCGTGCTTCTGGAGCGATTTGTGAACGATCGCGACCTCGCGCTTGCGATTGCAGAAGATGATCGCGTTCTTGAGATCCTTGGCCTCGCGCAGCAGGCGGCGAAGCAGTTCGCGCTTCTCGTGCGCCTCGCGTCCGGCGGGAACCTGGGATTGCGTGACGGTGACGGCCGTGGTGGCGGGCTTGGAAACCTCGACCTTCTGCGGATTGTGCAGGAAGGCCTCGGTGATGCGCCGGATCTCCGGCGGCATGGTCGCGGTGAAGAACAACGTCTGCCGCGTGAAGGGGACGAGCTTGCAGATGCGCTCGATGTCGGGAATGAAGCCCATGTCCAGCATGCGGTCGGCTTCGTCGATGACGAGCAGCTCGACGCCGGTGAGCAGGAGACCGCCGCGCTCGGTATGGTCGAGCAAGCGACCGGGGGTCGCGATCAGCACGTCGACGCCGCGCATCAGCTTGGCATCCTGGTCGCCGAAGGAGACGCCGCCGATGAGGAGGGCGACGTTGAGCTTCTGGCCGGCGCCGTAGCGGTCGAAGTTTTCCTTGACCTGGGCGGCCAGCTCGCGGGTCGGCTCGAGGATCAGGGTGCGCGGCATGCGCGCCCGGGCACGACCCTTTTCGAGGATGGTGAGCATCGGCAGCACGAAGGCAGCGGTCTTGCCGGTGCCAGTCTGGGCGATGCCGAGCACGTCCTTGCGTGCGAGGACGTGGGGGATCGCCTGTTCCTGAATGGGGGTGGGGTTGGTGTAACCGGTGGCCGCCACTGCGGCGAGGACTTTTTCGGATAGTCCGAGATTTGAAAAGGACATTGAGCCTCTAGTCGAAACCGCCGTTCGGAATCGAGGGTAATAAGGCTGTCGCGCTCCACCCCAAAACGGCGCGCTCTCAAAGAAGCTGGGGGTGCTGACTTACGCGAGCAAGGATTTGCGCGAACAACGCGCCAAACTCAGGAATCGCGTTTCGATACCGAGCCGCGTTGCCCGGAACATAGGGGGGAATCGGCCAAAGTCAATGGAGCAGGCGCGGGAAGGCTCTAAAAAGCCTAGCGTTTTTATTCAAATTGCAGGCGAAGTTGGGTTTTTCGCCCGGTCACCGGCCGGGCGACCGGGGTGAGGCCAAGGAGCGTGGTTAACCCTTCTCGGCCGCCTGGGCCCGGAAATCGCCCGGTGCCAGCCCATAGGCCGCGTTGAACACCCGGTAATAGGTGGCAAGGCTTTCGAACCCGCAGGCGGAGGCGACGTCGGCAATCAGCCGCTCCGGCGTTTCGCGCAGGAGGCGGCGGCTTTGCGCCAGACGTTGCTCGGTCACGGTCTGGGAGAAGCTCTTCTCCGCCATTTCAAAGAGCATGTGGAGGTGGCGCAGGGACACGCCGAGCCAGTCGGCGACCATCGCCGGAGACAATCGGGGATCGTTCAGGTGTCTGTCGATCAGGCGGCGCGCCAGTGACAGGCGCCCGACACGCAGCGCGTATTGTCCGCGGCGGCCCGCCGACCTGACGATGCCGCGCTCGATCAGGGCGAGGGTGGCCAGTGCCTCCACCAGCGGCTTGGTGCGCGAAGCTTCTTCCTCATCGGCGAGTTCACCGAGCTCGGCAAAGGCGGCATCGAGCAGGGAGGCCAGCGCAGGGTCGCCGAACGGCTTCGGCGTGAGGTCGCGAACGCGCCTGTCCTGCGCGGGGATGCCGACCACCGGGATCTTCAGGATCCTCAGGTGAAAGCCGGCAGTGCCGAGCGGCAGGGTGCGATAGGGCAGGTCGGTATGGCTGGTGGCAAACCTGCCGCTTTCGATGGCAAAATCGCTGCTGCGCATGCCGCCGAACCAGCCGCCGCTGCCGAGCTGCTGGTAAACGCAGATGCTGTCGCTGGCCGCGTCCGCAATGTCGGCCTTGCTACGCTCCACCCGGTAGGGCGAGGCCTTGAGCTCGACGAGGCCCGCCCCGCCGACCTGCCGCAGCGTGAACTCGCCGGAGAAATCCGCGCGCTGCTCCCGCGCAAGTTCCGCGGTGACGCCGAACAGGCCCTTGGCGCGCACCTCCCGCCAATAGTCGAAACGGTCCTGCGGCTCGACTTCGTCGGTGCACCAGCGATACACGAAAGACCCTCGGGTAGACAGGCAATACCATTCAAGCAAAAGCAGATTCCGCTCGAACCGGCCATAGGACAGATCGCGCAGGGGTATCCACTGTACGCTTGCCTCGCCCTCTTGAACCCCTGCCAGGGCTTGGCCGACTATGACATCAGCGGCCGCAGGAACGCATAGAGCATGATCCGGAAAAGTGTGAAGCGGTTTTCCGAAAAGATCATGCTCAAACAACGACCTAAAGCGCGATGACGATGCATCCCAATCTCATCGCGCTTTAGGGCAATCTTCCTGCAAACGGGGATCTTTCGATGACGCGCAGGCTTCTTTCGATTTTGGCGGCCCTTGGCATCACCGCCAGTCTGACGGCGTTCGCCGGCCCCGTGCACGCCGAAAAACGCGTTGCGCTCGTCGTCGGCAACAACGACTACAAGAACGTTCCAAAGCTGCTCAAGGCCGTCAACGACGCCCGCACCATGGGCGATACGCTGAAGCAGCTCGGCTTCTCCGTGATGGTGGCCGAGAATCAGAGCCGCCAGCAGTTCACCGAGACGCTGCTTGCTTTCGACCGGGCGATCGACCCCGGCGACACCGCGTTCTTCTTCTATGCAGGCCACGGTTTCGAGATCGCGGGCCAGAACTATCTCTTGCCGACCGACGTGCCGGCGGCGACCGAAGGCCAGGAAGAGCTGGTGCGCGACTCCTCAATCCTCGCCGACCGCATCGTCGAGCGCCTCCAGAACAAGAAGGTGCGCACCTCGATCCTGGTGTTCGACGCTTGCCGCAACAACCCGTTCGAGCGGACCGGCACGCGCGCAGTCGCCGGCGGCGGCGGGCTTGCGCCGATGACGCAGTTGCCTGAAGGCGTGTTCTCGGTGTTCTCCGCCGGTCCGCGCCAGACCGCGCTCGATCGTCTGTCGAACGATGATGCCAATCCCAATTCGGTGTTCACGCGCACCTTCGCCAAGGAGCTGTTGCAGCCCGGCGAGAACCTCGTGCAGGTGGCACAGCACACGCGACGGCTGGTCAGCGAGATGGCCGACACCGTCAAGCACAAGCAGGTGCCGGTCTATTTCGACCAGATGGTCGACGACGTCTTCCTGAGCGGCACCGCCAAGGCCGATGCCGCGCCACGGCCGGCCGATCCGGCGCCGCAGAAGGTCGCGGCGTTGCCGCCGGTCTCGGTGCCGCGCGTGCCGAAAGAGGAAGCTACCAACGCACCGATCGCGAGCTTCTCGCGCCACAATGGTGGCTGGTCGGTGGTCTTCTCCTTCGCCGATCCCACGCTCGGCATTTCCTGGCGGATGGCAGGCCAGGGCGATTTCCGCGAGACCGGCTTCATCGATACGCTCGATCCGCGCACCCGCAAGCGGCTGCCCAATCCGTCGATCGAGCTGCCGCCGGACGCGCAGGCCGGCACCATCGAGGTCCGCTATGTCGACGCGTCCGGCGACATGCAGGGCCCGTTCCCGATCAAGTTCGATCCCGAGGCCGCGCTGCTCCGCGACCAGCGCAAAATCCTCGACATGACCGCGACGAGCTGGCTGTCGTTCCGCGAGTTCAACGGGCTGCTCGTCTACTACACGCACCTCGTGTCCTACCGCTGCGCAATCCGCGAGGTCCGCATTGGCATCGACACCGCGGTTCCCAATCAGGTGCTGAAGATGCCTCCTTGTGACATGCGCGACCCCACCGCGATCTCCGCCGGCATGCCGCTCTACATGAAGCTCGCGCCCTCAACGCAGGTCGTGTCGGTGGAACTGACTTATCGCGACGGCAGCGTGTCGGAGATCAAGAGCTTTCGCACCGCGAACCGCAGTAACAATTGAGGGGCTCGATTGAGCGATCATGCCGGCTTCTGGCAACCCATGCTCTGCCCCACCGTTGAGCCAAGGGGTGAGTTTTCAGATGGGCGCCGTCAAGTATCGCGAGTAGATATCCGCGCGCCTGTCTGTCGCGAGCCCGACATAGCTTCGATAGCGGGCAACGTCATCAATGTCGATTTCCGCGCGTACGACGTCCTCGTCCTCCGTGGTGGATTGCGCGAGAATCTTGCCATCCGGCGCAACAATGATGCTTCGGCCCATGAATGCGCAATTGCCTTGCCTGCCGGCGCGGTTGCAGCTCAGGAAGAAGACGCCATTCTCGGTTGCGCGCGTGTAGGCGCGGTGCGCGAAGATCTGCTCGTCTTCCAGGGGCTTGTCTCTCGGGCGGAACGACGCCCAGATATTCGTGACGATCTGAGCGCCTTGCATCATGAGTGCCCGCGTCAACTCCGGAAACCGAATGTCATAGCAAATCTGCATGCCAATCGGCCCCAACTTCGTCTGCTGCACCGAGATGCTCTCGCCGGCGACGAAATATAGCTTTTCCAGATGCCAGCGATGAATCTTGTAGTAGGTGCCGAGCACGCCGTGAGGGCCAATCAGCATTGACGCATTGTGCATCACGCCCTGCTGCATCGGGTGACGAAGAGCCAGCCCGACGACAACATGGAGGCTGTGCTCACGGGCGAGATCGCACAGCGACGTGATGAATGGCCCATTCTCGGGTTCGGCGGCCTGGAATAATCGGAAGGCATATTGGTCGGCTCCGCCGGATTCCGGGCTGAAAGGGGCGCCGGGCGTCAGCGGCTCCACATATCCCGTGTTCGACAACTCCGGGAATACGATCAACTGCGCGCCTGTCTTTGCCTCCGATCGCATGGCTGCCTGCATTCGCTCGAGATTTGACGCCGGCTCCAGCACTTGGACGTCAAACTGGATCAAGCTCACGTTTACCTTGCTGGTCATCGCTTGTCCGTTCTCCTGTCGCGGCCCCGACGATCCGCGCGTAGCGCCCACTGCTCGTGTTCGGTCGACATCAATGGGCGCTTTCAGGAGCCAGCGGAAATACGCGATGCGTATCCAGCCGCTCATAGGGCAGGAGCCGCAGGTCGGCGACGCCGTGGTCCGGCGTATCCACGATCATGATTTCCTCCGCCAGTCCCTCGTAGAAGGCACGGAAATGGGTCTTTGAACGAAGCACGATGATGTCGAAGTCTTCCGGACGCAAGCCGAACACCTCGAACGCATCACCGTCGACCGCGAATGCAAAAGCGCTGACGACACTCACCGACACGCCATCGACGTCGAGCAACGCCGTCATTCCCAGGTCGACAGGCATGCCATGCATGTAGGAGCCCGTCACGCGGTACGATTTCGGGCCTGCCCACTGCACGCGCGCGGTGATGTCCAGCGTCGGCCCCGCCTTCTCGGAGCTGTGGCCGCCGAGCTTCAGCTTCACCAAAGCACCAACGCCGGCTTCGAACGCTTTCCGCGCTGCGGCCGCATCCCAGAGAAATGGCACGGCAGCCCGCGTGACACCGCGCCTCAGCAGCTCCGCCAACAGGTACGTGGAGTCGTTCATTCGGTCTGCGTGCTCGACCAGGACGTAGGGGCGCCGCCGCGTCTTGCGCGTCGTCAGGCCTGAGCACGCCCGGGAAACCGCTGCCTCGGCGGTGTAGACCTCGAAGGGCCTGGAGAGTGCATGCCGCTCGCTCCAGATCCGTTCCGAAAGATGGTCTGCGATCGTCTGGGCGCGCGCGCGGTCGCCGTCGGTGACGCACAGCACCGAAAAGCCCGCATTGTGTGCGTCTGCATAGGAAAAGCCGGCCATCAGCGAAATGTCGGTGTAGCCCTCGCCGTCACGCTCGATGCGCCGGCCTTCCTCGATGAGATCCGCCAAGGGGCGCAGCGCAGTCGCGCTGAAGATCGACGGGACGAGCACGCCCGGCTTGGCGATCGCCCATGTTGGCGAAATCTCTCCACGCAGCGTGCGGAGCATGCAGATGGCGGCACGCCGTCCCGTGTCTCCCGTATCCGTATGCGGCGATTTTCGATAGGCGAACGCCGCGGTCGCGTTTTGCAGCGTATTTGCATCGATGTTGCCATGATAGTCCAGCGCGACGATCAAGGGCTTGTCTTGCCCCAGGGCAGCGCGCACAGCGTCGATGATGAAGCGCTCGGGGTCCGGATAGGAAGCTGTCCAGCACGCCCCGTGGAGGAAGAGCAGCACGCCATCGAGGTCCGACAAGGCGCGGACGCCTTCTGCCATCTCGTCCGCATAGCGTCTGACGGCTTCATCGGTGGCCGGCCCCACCGCGCCGAGCGCCGTGTGGACGAGCGGAGCCAACGCCACGCCTGCCTGTTCGCAGATCTCGATGAAGCCGCCCATCACGGTGTTTGTGCCTCGGAGCTCCTCGACGATGCGATCGCCGCGCAGGGCCACCTGCTCGAAATCGTTCCAGGTCGAGACCGCTGGCAGAAAACTCACGGACTCAATATGAAAGCCGGCGATAGCGATCCGAAATGGCCTGTGCATGTCGTGTCTGGGCCCGGAAGGGATTAAAGGCTCATGGACCATGACGTTTCCCTAGACCGAGACGACATGCCGGGCCATCAGGTGCCGCGGAATCGCAAAGATCAGGGCGGCCGCGGCGAACAGCGCGATCGCCAGCAGCGAGACGCCGGCTGTCATGCTGCCCGTCAGTTGGCTCAGGACGCCCAGGACGGCTGGACCAGCAAAGCCCGCGCTGGCCGCGCCGATATTGACCAGTCCGGCCCCACTGGCCGCTGCCGTTCCAGCAAGCACGCGTGAAGGCAAGCTCCAGAACATGGCCAGCGTGCACTGGATGCCGGAGATGCCGATGGTCAGGCACAAGAGAGAGAGCGCCGGCGCGTCTCGCGTCGTCACACTCGCCACCAAGGCGGCGCCGCCAGCGATCAGGGGCGCTGCGGTATGCCAGAGCCTCTCGCCGGTTTTCACCGAGTGGATCGAATTGATCTGCATGGCGCAGGCGGCGATCAGGTAGGGCAGTGCGGTCACGACGCCGATCTGGAAGTTCGTCAACCCGCCGATCGACTTGATCATGCTCGGCATCCAGAAAACGAGGCCGTAATTGCCGAGGTTGTAGAGAAACGACGTCGCGAACAAAATCCACAGAGTGGGCTCACGCAACGCCGGCCACAAGCTCGTTTGCTTGTCCCTTGATTCCTGAGCGAGTTCTCGCTGCACCAGGGCCTTCTCGTCCGGGGTCAACCATGCTGCGTCATCCGGCCGCTCGACGATCGTCCTGATCGAGATCAGCCCAAGCAGGATCGCCGGGAGTCCTTCGAGCAGGAACATCCATTGCCAGCCCTTCAGACCGTAGCCGCCGTGGGTGACGTCCATAATCCATCCGGACAAGGGACCGCCCAGGATCACGCCGAGGGGCAGGGCGAGGAAGAGCAAGGACATCACCCTGCTGAGCCTGAATGAGGGAAACCAGACACTGAAGAAGGCGATCACGGCGGGGAAGAAGGCTGCCTCCGTGATCCCGAGCAAGAACCGAAGTACGTAAAAGCTGGTTTCGTCCCGCGTCAGCAAGGTAGCCATGGAGACGAGCCCCCATGAGATCATTGACGCTGCGATGCACTTCCTCGGGCCATAGAGTTGAACCAGGTAGCCGGCGGGCACCTGCAGCAGGAGATAGCCGATAAAGAACAGGCCTGCACCGAGGCCATAGGCGGCCTCGCTCAGACGCAAATCGTTGACCATGCCGAGCTTGGCGAAGCCGACGTTCACCCGATCCAGGTAGCCAAAGAAGTAGCAGACGAGGATGAGCGGCATGATGCGAAGCACGATCTTCCGGTACGTCGCGTCCGCCTCGGCGACGTGGGGTGATGCAGTGGTGGCGATCGTAACGGGCGACACGAGTTGCTGCTGGATGGGCATCGATGCTACCTGTTCCCTTCGGTCTGGCTAAACCCCAGGATCGTAGAAACCGCCGACTTCGAGGTCCAATGCGGGTTCGCTTGCGACTGATGAGACTTGCGCATGAAAGTCGAGAACGCTGAACTCGAAGCCTTCGTGATCGCGGCAGAGCTGCTGAATTTCCAACGTGCAGCCGAGAAGCTCCATCTGACCCAGCCCGGCTTGTCGCGCCGAATTCAGAAGCTGGAGCAGACGCTGGGCGTCGAACTGTTCAGCCGCACCACCAGGTCGGTGGTCCTCACCGGAGCCGGACGCCACTTCCTTCCGATGGCTCGCCAGCAAATCAACAACCTGAACGGGATGCTTGATTCGATCCGCGAGGTCGCCGAAAGGCGTTACGGCAAGATTCGGGTGGCCAGCATTCCGACCGTGGTCTGCCAGGCCTTTCCGCTCCTGCTGAAGACGTTCACCGAGCGGCATCCGAACGTCGGCGTGCAGGTCTTCGACGGTAACCAGGACTTTGTCGTTCGCCAGGTCCTATCCGGGTTGGCCGAATTCGGGGTCGGCGTGGACCCCGGGCCTGACCCGGATCTGACATTCGTACCGTTGCTGGCGGACCGCTTCGTCCTGGCCGTGCATAAGGACGACGCGCTGGTCGCTCGCCAGGAGATCGCGTTGCAGGAGCTACAGGCGATGCCAAAGGTTCGGCTCATGATTGGGGGGCGCGACAGCGGCAACAGGCTCCTGCTCGAGGTTCTGCTCGGAAATGCGGGCCTGAAGCTGCGGTGGTTCTACGAAGTCGAACACGTCTCCTGCATTCTCGAGCTCCTAGAAGCGGGCGTCGGCTGCGCCATCTTGCCGGCAATGGCCCTGCCGACAAATCTCGGCTCCAATATCCGGGCAGTCCCTATCTCTGCTCCCGAGATCAAGCGGACTGTCGGCGTCATTCGCCACCGGTCCTTGAACATCTCGCCGCTGGCCAGTGAATTTCTCGATCTCGTGACTCGGCAACTTGGTGCCGAGCACGCGCTATAATCATTGTTGCGGACCGAACCACCGCCGAGGACCGGATCATGAACGCTAACGCGCCGGAACCGCCCGTCGCATCTCGTTCCCTGAAAGCCCGCTGCTGCATCGTCGGGGGTGGGCCGGCCGGGATGATGCTCGGCTATCTCCTGGGGCGTGCCGGCATCGATGTCGTGGTGCTGGAGAAGCACGCGGATTTCTTCCGCGATTTTCGTGGCGACACCGTGCATCCCTCGACGCTCCAGGTGATGGACGAGCTCGGCCTGATCGACGGCTTCTTGAAACTGCCGCATCAGCGCCTGCAGACGCTCGACGGCATGTTCGGCGGCACGTCGGTGCGCATCGCCGATCTCCGCCGGCTCGACACCAAATACCCATTCATCGCCTTCATGCCGCAATGGGACTTCTTGAATTTCTTGCGCGAGAGCGGTCAGCGCTTTCCCTCGCTCAAGGTGATGATGAGCACGGAGGCAACCGAATTGATCCGGCGCGGTGAAACGATCGCCGGCGTGCGCGCGACGACGCCGGAGGGCCCGATCGACATCGAGGCAGATTTGACCATTGCCTGCGACGGCCGACATTCGACGGTGCGCCAGCGTGCGGGCCTCGCGGTCGAGGAGATTGGCGCGCCGATGGACGTACTGTGGTTTCGCGCCGGACGGCGGCAGAACGAGACCGAGAACGTGTTCGCACGGGTCGAACCGGGCAAGATGATGGTCACCTTCGATCGCGGCGAGTACTGGCAATGCGCCTATGTCATCGCCAAGGGGCAGTACGAGGCGGTGAAGGCGAGGGGGCTGCAAGCCCTGCTGGATGACGTCGTCCGCATGGCGCCGATCCTTTCATCCGGGATCTCAGACGTGAAGAGCTGGGACGACGTCAAGCTCCTCACCGTTGCGATCAACCGTCTGACGCACTGGACGCGTCCGGGTCTGCTCTGCATCGGTGATGCCGCGCATGCGATGTCGCCGGTTGGCGGTGTCGGCGTCAATCTCGCTGTGCAGGACGCGGTTGCGACCGCAAATCTGCTTGCAGAGAAACTGCGGGCCGGGTGCCCGTCCGAGGATGAGCTCGATGCCGTGCGCCGCCGCCGCACGTTCCCAGTGAAAATGACGCAGGCGATGCAGGTGATCGTACAGAACAACATCATCAGCGGTGCGCTCAGGCCCGGCAATCAGCCGTTCAAGATTCCGCTGGTCGTCCGTCTCGTCACGGCATGGCCATGGCTACAGCAATTTCCTGCGCGCTTCGTCGCGCTCGGTGTACGGCCGGAGCATGTGCATTCGCCGGTCATGCGCGCGTCGTGATCGAGCATCGCGCCCAATGATTCAGTAGGGATAACATCGCGTTAAATCGGGTTTTGTGAGTTGCGTAGCTGCAACAGCGCAACGAGATTCGAGGTGCGCGCGGTTGAATCTCGCGCGCCCATTCCGTTGATTCCAATTTTAGTAAGAACTGTCTGTGAGCGTGCGCCCCATCCGAGGACAAGGGGTTGTACCATGCGTTCCAAGTTGATTGCCGTCTTCACCTGCACCAGCGCGCTCGTCGCAGCCGGTAGCGTTTCAGCCGCCGATCTCGCTGCGCGGCCCTACACGAAGGCGCCGGCCTATATCGAGCCGCTCTTCAACTGGACGGGGTTCTATGTCGGCGGCCACATCGGTGGCGCCTGGACCAACGAGCAGTTCATCAACAGCGCGAACACCACGGCATTCGGCGATCTTTCGCCGGGCGAGGGTTTTCGCCAGCGTGGCTCCGGCCTCATCGGCGGTGCGCAGATTGGCTATAACTGGCAGGCCAGCAATTACGTGTTCGGCCTCGAGGGCACGATCTCCGGGCTCGACAACCACGGCACGGTCAATAACACGGTGTTCGGCGTCGGTCTGGACGATCAGTTCAGCTGGCGCACCAACGTGCTGGCGACGATCGTCGGTCGTGCTGGCTTCGCCGTGCAGAACAACCTGTTCTACATCAAGGGCGGCTACGCCGGCGCAAACAACCGTCTCTCTGTCTCCGACACTGTTGGCGTGGCGACCGGCGCGGGTGGCCAGACTCACTGGGCCAGCGGCTGGACCGTCGGCGCCGGCTGGGAATACGGTATCACCCGCAACTGGATCGTCGGTGTCGAATACAACTACGCCGCCTTCACGAGCCAGACCTATCAGCTCGCCGGCACGGCCGCGGGAACTTACACCTTCGACGCCAAGCCGCGCGACATCCAGTGGGCGGTGGTGCGTGCGAGCTACAAGTTCGACGCGCCCGTCATCGCGCGCTACTGAGACTCAGTCGCTTCGGCAATGGAGCGGAAAGCCCCGGCATCGGCCGGGGCTTTTTGTTTTTTGCACAACAGTTAGGTGCGAGCTATTGACCTATCGCAGCTTATTTTACCGCTGAAGTGTTGCTGAATGTTGCCAGCGCGCCACGTCAGCTGAAAAAGCGAAGCGAGGCGGAGCGGCGCCCAGGGTTCCAACTCGTTTGATCGGGTCAAGAAAGCTATCCTTTCTCCTGGAATTAAATTCGCTTTTTCATGAATTTTTTGCAGGGGGAATAAATGAAGTATCGCTTGGGCTGGGCGCTCGCAGCGTCACTCTTCTCCGCAGGAATTGTCGGAACCGCATCGGCGGCAGATATGGCCGTCAAGGCAACACCCGTTCCGCTTCCGGAAGTCTGGACATGGACCGGCTTCTATATCGGAGGCAATTTCGGTGGGGCGTGGTCGGACAACAGACTCGGCTATGACATGCCGTTCACGACGCCGGGCAACATCTTCACGTTCTGTGGTTCACCCGCAGGTGTAGCGGCCCCTGTCCTCGTGGGCGCCAATCCCTTCGACCTCTCGACCAACTGTTCGCGTCCGAGCAGTTTTATTGGCGGTGCGCAGATTGGCTACAACTGGCAGATCGGAACTTGGGTCGTCGGTATCGAGGGTGACGGTGCCTGGCAACAACTCATCCAGCACAGCTTCGTCCAGTTCGGGAACAACCCTGCGGCCGGAGCACCCATGGGCACTGTCGCAACGGACACCGCCTATTTCCGCTCTGAGCAGGGTGCTCTCGGCACAGTTCGTGGCCGTATCGGCTATACCGGCGGCAACTGGTTGGTCTACGCAACCGGCGGTCTCGCCGTTGGCGCTGTGAAGCACTCGATGACGGAAGTCCTTGCCCCGGGCGTCGCCTGTCCGGTTGCTCCCTCGGGAACGTGTCGTACGGTCAGCGACGACACGACGCGCGTCGGTTGGACTGTGGGCGCAGGCGCCGAATGGCTGTTCGCGAGGAATTGGTCGGTCGGGGCCGAATACCTCTATGTCGACCTTGGCAGGACGACGCTCACGCTGGCGCCGGCAGGTGGCTTTTTCTTCAATACGAGTACCGCGCGATTTGACGACCGCGAGCACGTGGCACGGGTCAAGATCAACTATCATTTTGGCGGACCGGTGGTCGCCAGATACTGATGTCGGCTTGACGATCGTCTGATGCAAAGCCCCGGCCTTGGCCGGGGCTTTTTTCATGCGTGTCTGGATCTCAAGCCATCACCGAGAAGCCGCCATCGACGGGAATCGCCGCGCCGGTGACGAAGTCGGACGCGGATGATGCCAGGAACACCGCGATGCCGGCGAAGTCGTCGATATGGCCCCAGCGTCCTGCGGGCGTGCGCGCAAGCACGCGCTCGTGCAGCCCGTTGACCTGCTCACGTGCGCCGCGCGTGAGATCGGTGTCGATCCAGCCTGGCAGGATCGCGTTGACCTGGATGTTGTCGCCCGCCCAGGCGTTGGCGCAGGCGCGCGTGAACTGCACGATGCCGCCTTTGCTCGCCGCATAGGCCGGCGCAAAGCTCGCACCGAAGATCGACATCATCGAGCCGATATTGATCACCTTGCCGCGGCCGGACGCCTTCAGCGCCGGATAGGCCGCCTTCGAGCACACGAAGGCGCTGGTGAGATTCGTGTCGATCACCTTGCTCCATTCCTCGAGCTCGAGGTCTTGCGGCGGCTTGCGTATGCTCATGCCGGCATTGTTGACGAGGATGTCGATGCGGCCGAACTCCTTTGCGACATGCGCGACCATCGCCTCGACCGCGGCCTTGTCGGTGACGTCGGTCGCGACTACGATTGCCTTGATGCCGCGCTGGCGGAGATCCTCGACCGCCGCTTTCGACTTCGCTTCGTTGCGTCCAACGACGGCGATGTCGGCGCCGGCATCGGCAAGCCCGCGGGCCATGCCGAGCCCGATGCCGCCATTGCCTCCCGTGACGATCGCGACCTTGCCGTGAAGATCGAACCGGCTGGCTGTCATGCTGTGTCCTTTTCTTGTTTGGTTTCTTCTACTGGCTGCTTTCCCAGATCAGGACCAGTCCGAAACCGGCCATGGCCGCGCCATAGCCGGCCCATTGCAGCTGGTTGACCATGAAGCTCGATCGCGGCCAGGGAAACGTCCCCGTGCCCTGTCCGATCCAGATCAGACCCAGGGCGGTCGCAAACAGGCCTGCGGTCAGCAGAAATCTGCGCATACGGTCCCCTCCGGTTGGTCTGCTTCTGTCGCGCCGCGGCATCGACGATGTCGGCGGTCGCGAGACCGTTGGACCAGACTAGCCGTAGCTTTGGTGTGGAGACAATGGCCGCCGGGCTGACGGAGCAGCGAGGAAGAGGGAGGACACCGTCGCGACGCGCGCAGCGAGGCGATCACGGAGGCTGATTGGGCAGAGATCGAGAAGCCGCTTCGAGATACCCCCAATCGCTGAAAGCAAGCCTGCGGAATTGAGGGCCGCAAAGAAAAAGCCCCGGACGATGCCGGGGCTCTTGAGGTCTCGCATCGAGCTCGGATCAGTACTTGATCGGCTCAGTACTTGGCGACCACCGGGCCGGCCCAGTTGAAGCGATAGACCAGCTCGCTGCGCACGCTGTGCTCGCGGAACTTCTGGGACTCGCCGAAGCCGGTGGCGGGGCCGCCGAACCCGGTATAGTCGATGGTGACATTGGCGCGATCGAACTCGGAGTAGCGGTATTCGGTCTTCCAGAACAGTCCGGGCAGGAAGCTCGTCAGAGCATATTCGTCGCCCGTACCGATGAACCAGCCCCCCTTCGTCGCTCCGCCCAGGCTTGCCGTTCCACCCGGGAAGAAGGCGGACGTTAGGGCCGTGCTTTTCCAGTGCGCCTGCGTGTAGCCGCCTGACACGTAGGTCAGCAATTGCGGGAGGACCAGATAACCCACGCGGAGGCCGACAGCCCACTGCTGATCCTGCTTCTGGCTTCCAGTGGAGGGAGGCACGAAGAAACCATCGATCCCGACGTCGCCCTTCACATCCATGAAGTCGTAGTCCGCGAAGCCACCGACCAGCCAGTTGGTTCCCGCGAACTGGTAGTCGCAGCCACCTTGGACGGTACCGAACCAGCCGCGCGCACCGTTCGTGACATTAGGAGTGCTGGTGACCGGCACGAAGGTCGTCGCGTCGTAGGTATTGCTGCGATCGTTGTTGGTCATCGCGCCGCCACCGCCGGCACCGACGTAGCACCCGGTCCAGTTGACAGCCGGAGCAACAGCCACCGGAGCCTTAGTGTAGGGCCGCGCCGCGAGGTCAGCCGCCGAGGCTGCGCCCGTCATTGCCGCGATCGCCGCGAAAGCAAACACAAACTTCTTCATTTCGAATTCCACCCCAGCAAGGGAGCGCGAGTGCCCCGGAAACGATTCAACCGATAGGTCGCTTATAGCCAGTTCCCCGAAGAATGCTGTTGCTGTTCCGACACAACAGCAACGCGTTTCCACGGACTGACATGACGGTTTAGGCTTCGGGCGTCAGGGCGGGGGTGTCCTGACGAGGGTGTGTCACAACGAAAAAGCCCCGGACGATGCCGGGGCTTTTGAAACTCTCGTATCGAGATCAGATCAGTACTTGGCGACCACCGGGCCACCCCAGTTGAAGCGGTAGACCAGCTCGCTGCGCACGCTGTGCTCGCGGAGCTTCTGGGTCGTGTTGACGCCAGTGAAGGTACCGGTCGTGAAATCGTTGATGGGGCTGTTCTGCCTGTCAAACTCGGAGTAGCGATACTCGGTCTTCCAGAACAGGCCGGGCAGGAAGGTGGTCAGCGCGTATTCGTCGCCAGTGCCGATGAACCAGCCGCCCTTGGTGAAGCCGGGCGAGGTGAATGACGGCGTGCCAAACCCGAACGCGGTCAGGTCGGTCGACTTCCAATGCGCCTGAGTGTAACCGCCCGAAACGTAGGTGAGCAATTGCGGCAGAACCAGATAGCCGACGCGAGCGCCCACGGCCCATTGCCAATCCTGCTTCTGTCGGCCGGTGAAGAAGCCCGTGCCCAGAGTGGTGTCACCGTGGATGTCCATGAAATCGTAGTCAGCGAAACCACCAACCACCCAGTTCTGGAACTGGTAGTCGCAACCACCCTGAACCGTGCCAAACCAACCACGCGCACCGTTCGTCTGGTTCGCATTCAAGGCAGCGCCGGTCACGGGATCGACGAGGTTGTTGTCGTTGTTGGTCATCGCGCCGCCGCCGCCGCCGCCGAGATAGCAGCCGGTCCAGCTGGTGACCGGAGCCGCAACCACCGGGGCCTTGGTGTAGGGCCGCGCAGCCAGGTCAGCCGCGGAAGCCGCACCTGTCATCGCAACGACCGCCGTCAGAGCGAGTACAATCTTATTCATATCCAAATCCCCAACTTTGGTCTGCGTGCCAAGGCGCGAGCGCCGTTCCAAGTCAAATCTGATGTCCGGACTATAGCCGGTTCATGTCGAAAAGCTGTTGCGGCGCAGACACAACCGCCGGAAAACCCTCCGCAGTTGTACGGAGGACACACTTCGTTCGGGGTCTCCGGTCGCAGCGGATTTTGTCGCTGGATCAGTAGCTTAGGAAGGGAGGCGGCCTCGCGCTTCCGGCATCTCCTTCCCGGCGACGTCGGCTTCGTTCGAAAGCAGCGCAAACCGTGCCTCCGCCTTGGCGTCCAATGAGTCGCTCGACCGAATCGGGCCGCCGATCCCGTCGTTTCGCGAGGGCTAATACCTTGCCGCGACCGGCGGCCCATGCTCTGAGCGTGGAACCAAGGTTGCATCATCCAGAGAAGTTGTGATATTTCATAGACATAGCCGGAATTAAGTCCGGCTATGGACGTCGACGGGCCGCTCTAGACTAGACGTCGAGCAGGTCCTCGCTGGCGAATTCGGCTTTGTCCGAAATGAAGGCAAACCGCGCCTCCGCCTTGGTGCCCATGAGTCGCTCAACCGAATCGGCTGTGGTGTCGCGATCGTCGGCAAGCAGGACCACCTTGAGGAGCGTCCGCCGGGCCGGGTCCATTGTGGTTTCCTTGAGCTGCGCCGGCATCATCTCGCCGAGACCTTTGAAGCGGTTCACCTCGACCTTGGCGTTGGCATTGAACTCGCTCTTGAGCAGCACTTCCTTGTGGGCATCGTCGCGGGCGTAGACCGACTTGGAACCGTGCGTCAGCTTGTAGAGCGGCGGCACTGCAAGGAAGAGGTGGCCCTCGTCGATCAGTCGCGGCATCTGCCGGTAGAAAAAGGTGATCAGCAGCGAGGCGATATGGGCGCCGTCGACGTCGGCGTCGGTCATGATGATGATGCGCTGATAGCGCAGATCCTCTTCGCGATATTGCGCGAGCGTACCGGAGCCGATCGCCTGTACGAGGTCGGCGAGCTGGGCATTTGCCGTCAGCTTGTCCTTGCCGGCAGAGGCGACGTTGAGGATCTTGCCGCGCAGCGGCAGCACGGCCTGGGTCTTGCGGTCGCGCGCCTGCTTGGCGCTGCCGCCGGCCGAGTCGCCCTCGACGATGAAGAGCTCGGAGCCTTCCGTGCCCGCATCGGTGCAGTCGGCGAGCTTGCCGGGCAGGCGCAGCTTCTTGCCGGCGGTTTTGCGCGCGGTTTCCTTTTCCTGGCGACGGCGCAGTCTCTCCTCGGCGCGATCGATCACGAAGTCGAGCAGCCTGTTGGCCTGGTTCGGATTGCCGGAGAGCCAGTGGTCGAACGGATCCTTCATCGCCTGCTCGACGATGCGCTGCGCTTCGGCGGTGGCGAGACGATCCTTGGTCTGGCCCTGGAATTCCGGCTCGCGCACGAACACCGAGAGCATCACGGCCGCGCCTACCATCACGTCTTCCGAGGTGACGGAGGCCGCGCGCTTGCCTTGGCCGACGCGCTCAGCGTGGTCCTTCAGGCCACGCAGCAGCGCGCTGCGCAAGCCGGATTCGTGCGTGCCGCCATCGGGCGTTGGCACGGTGTTGGTGTAGGAGGACAGGAAGCCGTCGGCGTCAGCAGTCCATGCCACAGCCCATTCGCAGGCGCCGTGCGCGCCGTTGCGGCCCGACTTGCCGGAGAAGATGTCGGGATGCACCAGCGTGTCGGCATGGATCGCGGCGGCGAGATAGTCCTTCAACCCACCGGGGAAGTGGAACGTCGCTTCCGCCGGCACGTCCTCGACACCCTTCAGGAGCTCGGGCGCGCAATTCCAGCGGATCTCGACGCCGCCGAACAGATAGGCTTTCGAACGCGTCATCTTGAACAGGCGCTGCGGCTTGAACGCCGCCTTGGCGCCAAAGATGTCGGTGTCGGGCTTGAAACGCACGCGCGTGCCGCGGCGGTTGCTGACCTTTCCGAGATCCTCGAGCTTGCCCTTCGGGTGCCCACGCTCGAACGTCATGCGATGGAGTTTTTGGCTGCGCGCCACCTCGACCTCGAGGCGCGAGGAGAGGGCATTGACGACGGAGATACCGACGCCATGCAGACCGCCCGAGGTCTCGTAGACCTTGGAGTCGAACTTGCCGCCCGAATGCAGCGTGCACATGATGACTTCGAGCGCCGACTTCTTCGGGAATTTTGGATGCGGATCGATCGGGATGCCGCGGCCGTTATCGGTGACCGTGAGAAAACCGTCCGCGCTCAGGTCGACCTCGATGAAGGTCGCGTGCCCGGCAAGCGCCTCGTCCATCGAGTTGTCGATGACCTCGGCAAAGAGGTGGTGCAACGCCTTCTCGTCGGTGCCGCCGATATACATGCCGGGCCGGCGCCGGACCGGTTCCAGGCCTTCGAGGACCTCGATGTCGGCTGCGGTGTAATCGGCTTCCCCGCCGCTCGCGCGCGAGGCCGCCTTGGCGGGGGCGCGGGGCTTTGGCTCAGAGCCGCCGAACAGGTCATCTTTTGCTTTGGTTTTCAATTGCTTGGACATATGTCTTGATGCGTTTTGAGGGCCGCGGAGGCGGCGAATCGGTTAGGCCGACTATGCCACGGCTGGCCTGAAAAAGTGACCGTTGCACCGGTCGCAGGTGTCGTTGCGGGCCAATCCCGGCGATTTTACGCCACCCGGGCCCTTTGTTCCCGGCAATTTGACATCGTGGCTCCTCCCGAGCCGGTCTTTGTGACTTGATGTCACGCAAGGCGTTGGCTTACCAGTCCTTTTCACGATCCAGGACGCGCGGTGGGGCGGGGAAGGCATTTTTGGCAATGGAGCAGTATGCGCACGCACTGGCCGACTTCGTGCGTGTTCACCAGGTCTGGGCGGCACCGATCGTGTTCCTTCTGGCATTCGGTGAATCGCTCGCCTTCATCTCGCTACTGATCCCGGCCTGGGGCGCGCTGGTTGCGATCGGCGCCCTGATCGGAGTGAGCGGCATCAGCTTCTATCCGGTGTGGATTGCGGGTGCGATCGGGGCAGCCCTCGGCGACTGGGTCTCATACTGGTTCGGCTTCCGCTACAAGGAGCAGGTCGCGCAGATGTGGCCGTTGTCGCGCTATCCGGAAATCCTGCCGCGCGGGGAGGCCTTCGTGCGGAGCTGGGGCGTGCCGAGCATCTTCATCGGCCGCTTCTTCGGCCCCTTGCGCGCCTCCGTGCCGCTCGCCGCCGGCATTTTCGAAATGCCGTATTGGAGCTTTCAGGCTGCCAACTTTGTCTCGGCCCTGATCTGGGCGGCGGCGCTGCTGTTGTTCGGTGATGTGATGGCCAAGATCATGGAGTGGATCTTGCGGCTGGTGTGAACGAGGCGGCTGGTGTGAACGAGCTGGCTCGTGAGCAAATCGGACCATCGGGACCGGAGAAACTTAAAAAACGTTCTTTCTGGGAGTGCCGCCGGTAATCTTCGCTTGCTAGTTGAGCTGCGGAATTGATCGGCCGAGCGCTCAACAGATGATCGTACGAATTTATTCAGCATTCCTGGCGGTATTGCTCCTCCTGTCGCCAAACATGAAATCGTATGCCGCGGAAGCATCAAGCTCGGACGCGAGGCCCGGCTGGATCGATCCGGGTTGGCGGCGAACGTTGGCCCGTCATACCATTACATTCGACGAGACCGGGCTGAGCAACGAGGTCTTCGAATTCGAGATCAAGGCGCTGGACGAGAAGGGCGCCGAGGCGATCGCGCAGCAGAGCTTTCAGTACAACAGCTATTTTGACGAATTGTCGTCAACGGAGCTTGCCACCCACAAGGCAGATGGCAGCGTGGCCGCGGTCGACGAGCGGGCCATTCGCGATCAACCGGCCTCGACAGATTCCTCTTCGCCCTATTTCGACGAGGTCCGCAACAGGATCATCGCCTTTCCGCACGTTGCGCCCGGCGACAGCATCCGCGGGCGTCTGGTTTACAAGACAAAGCAGGCGAGATTTCCAGGCGAGTTCGCGCGCGTCTGGAGCGAGCCGGCAGGCCAACCGCCGGAAGTGCTCGAAGTGATCGTGGACGGTCCGTCATCCAGGCCGCTGCGGATCGCGCTGCGCAATGTCGAGCACTCGGAAGAGAGGATCAACGATCGCATCGTTCATCGCGGGCGCTTTCGGCAAGACACGCCGAGGCCCGGCCAGATCGACGATGAGACTCTCTCATACGCCGCGCGTTTCGAGGTGAGCACATTTGCCGACTATTCCGCTTTCGCGGCGGCGCTGAACGCCCGCAACGCGCCCATGGCAAGACCGGACGAGAAGATCACGAGACTTTCGCGGGAGATCGCAGGCGATGCCATGGACTCGCGCGCGAAAATCGAGCGCATCTATAATTGGGTCGCGCGCAACATCCGCTATGTCGGAATTGGGCTTGAGGACGGCGGCTGGACGTCGCAGCCGGCCGTGGCCGTGCTTGCGTCGCGCTACGGCGATTGCAAGGCGCACGCGACGCTGTTCAAGGCGTTGCTCGCTGCCCAAGGCATAGAGGCCAATCTCGTCGCGGTGAACTCTGACGCAAGGTATACGCTCACCGAAATTGCTACGCCGAATTTCGATCACGCGATCGCCTATGTCCCGGAGATCGATCAATATCTCGACCCGACCGCCTCACTCTTCGCCTTCGGCTCACTGCCGCCGGATCTCGCGGGCAAGCCGGTCCTCAACATCGACAAGGGCACCTTGGGACGCATCCCGATGAGCGACCCGGCACGCTTCCGGCTCTCTGCGGAGACGGACTACGTCCTCGATCGCGACGGCAAACGCGAAGCACGGTCGATCCTGTCCGGCACGGGCGTCGGCGCGCAACTCGGACGTGTGGTCGCACAGGGATTGGATGATGCAGACCGGCGGATGACCGCCAAGCGCCTGATCGAGCAGGCCGGCCTGACCGGCAGCGGCGACCACACCTATCCAAATCCCCGCGACCTCTCGGACAACTACGCGATCACATCGACGTTTCAGATCAGCAAGGCCGTCGATCTCGATCGGCCCGCGCGCGTCAGGATGTTGCCGTTGACTGATCCAAGGCGGCCGCTGCTGCGGTTGGCTGCCCGCCAGACGAACGGCCGGCCGTTTGTTTGCCGGCCGATGGAATATCGCGAGACCGCTTCGCTGGCGGTCCCCGAGAACATCTTCTTCTACGAGAAACCGGCACCCGTCGACTATTCGGCCACGTTCGAGGGGCGGACGGGTTATGGAGCCGTCCATGGCCGGATCGACGTCAGCGGCACGATTGACGTCGATGGCCGAACCATTCGCTCCAACGCCGTTTTTCGCCTGACGTTCGATGCGCCGGTCTGCCCGGCGGAGTTTGCCCAGGCGATCGAGAAGGGGTTTGATAAGCTCGACGAGTTCAAATACGGGCTGATCGGGCTGACCCCGAAAGAGGGAGCCTCCGTCGTCGATGTCGGCGCCGACTTCAGGGACGGCGTGAGCGCATATCTCGCTCATGATTTTGTGGGCGCGATGGAGCGATTGAAGCCGCTGGCCGAAATGGGCAGCGCACGTGCGCAGTCCTATCTGGGGGTGATGTACCGGGACGGGAGCGGAACAAAGCGCGACGGCGCGGAGGCGATCAAATGGTTTCGCCTGTCGGCCGAACAGGGCGACGCGTACGGACAGGCGAATCTGGCTTACGTCTACGAGATCGGCCTCGGGACGGCTCTGGACGAGAAGCAGGCAGCCGACTGGTACGCCAAGGCCGCAGATCAGGGCAACGCCTATAGCCAGTCCCGCCTTGCAGCCATGTACCGGGACGGACGCGGTGTTCCCCAGGACTATGCTTTGGCCGTCGATCTGTTTTCGAGGGCCGCTGAACAGGGATTGACGTTCGCGCAGACGAACCTCGGCCTCCTGCACATCAAGGGCGAAGGCGTGCCGCAAGATTTCACCAAGGGCATATCGCTGCTGCGCAAGGCCGCCGAGCAGAACGACGGGTTGGCTCAATACAATTTGGGTTGGGCATATGAGAGCGGCACGGGCGTGGCCAAGGATACTCGGCAGGCGATCAAATGGTACAGCAAGGCATCCGATCTCGGGAACGAGCAGGCAAGCGCTCACTTGTACGAGTTGACCCGGGGAGGCTCCTTTTGGGAGGCGCTCTTCGGCCGTCTCGGCATGGCCAGATGGTAACGACGGCGATGTGACGCTAGCCGTTTGCGATCGCCGGTCACGCTGGATCCACGCTCCGGCGGCCCCGAACGACAGTTCCAAACCTTGACGTCCAGCCGATATGGCCTTATAGCGGCGCCATGATCAACGCTGCGACCATTCTGTTCGCCCGTCGCCGCCGCCGCACTTTAGCGGTTTGGGCGGTCGATCGCGTTTGAGATCATCGCCTTTGCCGCTGGATCCGATCCGCGGCATTCTCTCTCCTGTCAGCGCGATCTGATCCGGCGGCCCCTACAAGGAGCCCCAGCAGGAGACCACGATGTATACACCGCCCTTTTTCAAGCAGGACCGCGCCGCGAGCCTCAAGCTTGCGGACGAGCGCGGCTTCGGCACCATCTGCGCGTGGGACGGCACCAGGCCGATCGCGTCACAATTGCCGTTCTATGTGAGCTACGCCGCCGACGGCACGCCGCACGCCGCCTTTCATGTTGCCCGTCACAATCCGCTGGTAAAACTTGCGGACGGGGCGACGTCCTGGCTGCTCGCGGTCAATGGTCCGGATGCCTATGTATCGCCGGACTGGTACGTCTCGCCGGACCAGGTGCCGACCTGGCTCTACCAGTCGGTGCATCTGACCGGGCCCGTGCGGGTCTTGTCGGACGTGGAGCTCAGCGTGCAGATCGACACGCTCAGTGCCAAGTTCGAGGAGTGGCTGCTGCCGAAGAAGCCATGGACCTCGGCGAAGATGGCAGCGGGGCGACTCGAGGCGATGAAGAAGGCGATCGTGGGTCTGGTCATGACGGTTGAAGAGGTCGAAGGCAGCTTCAAGCTCAACCAGCACAAGTCCGAAGCCGACTTCGCCGCGATCGCAAATGCGCTCGGCGATGGCGATGCCGACGCGAAAGCGATTTCACGATTGATGCGGCAGACGCGGCCGCAAATCTTCACTGATCAAGTCATTGCAGATGACACGAACAAGCTCGAAAGGAGCGCGACATGAGCCTCGCTGAGACCAAACAAGCCCCGACGGTCGGTGCTGCCACCAAGAAGCCGGTCGTCTTCGTCGACGGCGGCTCCGGCACGACCGGCCTTGGCATCAACGAGCGGCTCAAGCTGCAGGGCGACGTCGCGGTGAAGACGATTGCCGACGACAAGCGCAAGGATCCCGCGGCCAAGAAGGCGCTGATGGAGGAGGTCGATCTCGTCATTCTCTGCCTGCCCGACGACGCCGCGAAGGAGACGGTCGCGCTGGTCGACGGCATGGGCGCCGCGGCTCCGAAAGTGCTGGACGCCTCGACCGCGTATCGTGTCGCGCCCGACTGGGCCTACGGATTTGCCGAGCTCACGCCCGATCAGGCTGGCAAGATCAAGGCCGCCAAAAAGGTCTCGAATCCCGGCTGCTATCCGACCGGCGCGATCGCGCTGCTGCGGCCGATCGTCGATGCCGGCCTCTTGCCACAGGACTATCCCGTCACCGTCAACGCGGTGAGCGGCTATTCCGGCGGGGGCAAGTCGATGATCGCGAGCTTCGAGGACGGCAGCGCACCATCCTTCGAGCTCTACGGCCTCGGCTTCGAGCACAAGCATCTGCCGGAGATGCAGCTCTATTCGAACCTGACGCGGCGGCCGATCTTCATTCCCTCGGTCGGCAACTACCGGCAGGGCATGCTGGTCTCGGTGCCGCTCCAGCTCGACACGCTGCCGGGCAAGCCTGGCGGAGCCGATCTGCAGGCCGCGCTCGCCAAGCGCTACGCCGGCTCGAAATACGTCTCGGTGATGCCGCTTCAAAACGAAGCAACCAAGGCGGGGCGGATCGAGCCGGAGGCGCTCAACGAGACCAACCAGCTCGAGCTCTACGTCTTCGCCAGCGACAAGTACCACCAGGCGGTGCTGGTCGCGCGCCTCGACAATCTCGGCAAGGGCGCCTCGGGTGCGGCCGTGCAGAACATGCGGCTGATGCTGGGATTGCCGGAGGAGTAGGGATTGTCGTCATTCCGGGGCGCGCACAGCGCGAACCCGGAATCTCGAGATTCCGGGTTCGGTGCTGCGCACCGCCCCGGAATGACGTCGCAACGGTCGTTCGATCAGAGCAACTGGAAGATCGCCAGCGCCAGCACGGCCTGGGCGATGAAACCGACGGTGAACGCGAGGGTGCGGAACACCGGAAGTCCCAGCGCGTAGACGATCAGATGCGCGACGCGGGCCCAGAAGTAGACGGCGCAGGCCAGCACCGTCCATTTGCTCGAGTAGTCGATCGCGTTCAGGATCAGCACCAGCGGTGCAAAGATCACGAGGTTCTCGACCGCGTTGTCATGCGCGAACATCAGCCGGTTCGCCCATTCGGCATGCGGCTTGTCGCCCCGCGAGGGATTGGCCATCGCGCCCGAGAGGCCGCGGACCTGGCAGCGGTTGATGATGTAGGGGATCCAGAGGATGCCGGTCAGGATCACCGTCAAGGTCAGCCAGAACAATTCGCGCGTCATAGTCCGATCCCCACTTTATTCGCCGTGTCGAAGAGGGAGCTTATACAAAAGCGCGAAAGATTCCGCTACGCGCGAACGCGGACGTAGCTGCCGGGTGCGTCCTCGATCGGCGGCACCGCCGCACTGCCGACGGGACGCGCCGGCACCTCCTCGGGGTCGAGCCCACCCAGCCATTCGCGCCAGTCCGGCCACCACGAGCCCTTGTGCTCCTCTGCGCCCTTCATCCACTGCGCGACGTTGACGTCCTTGATGTTGTCATTGGTCCAGTACTGGTACTTGTTCGAAGCAGGCGGGTTGACGACGCCAGCGATGTGGCCCGAGCCCGACAGCACATATTTCACCGGACCGCCAAAGAACTGCGAGCCGTAGAGCACCGATTCGGCCGGCGCAATGTGGTCCTCGCGGGTGGCGAGATTGTAGACGGGCACCTTGACCTTGGAGAGGTCGAGCAGCGTGTTGTCGAGCACCATGCTGCCCGTCGACAGCCGGTTCTCCAGGTAGCAGTTGCGCAAGTAATAGGAATGGTTCGCCGCCGTCATGCGGGTTGCGTCCGAATTCCAGTGCAGGAGGTCGAAGGCGCTCGGCTGCTGGCCCTTCAGATAGTTGCTGACGACATAGGACCAGATCAGGTCGTTGGAGCGGAGCATGTTGAAGGCCATCGCCATCTTGGAGCCTTCGAGCACACCGGCGGTCTTCATGTCGTGTTCGAGCGCCGAGATCTGGTTCTCGTCGACGAAAACGAGCAAATCGCCGGCATGGGTGAAGTCGACCTGCGCCGCGAAGAACGTCGCCGAAGCAACGCGCTGGCGGCGCTTCTCGGCAAGCCAGGCCAGCGTGGTCGCGAGCATCGTGCCGCCGACGCAATAGCCCGCGGTGTGCACCTTCATCTCGCCGGTCGCCCGCTCGATCACGTCCATCGCCTTGAGCGGGCCTTCCTTCATGTAGTCTTCCCAGCTCTTGTCGCCGAGCCGCTTGTCCGGATTGACCCAGGAGATCACGAACACCGTGATGCCCTGATCGACGCACCATTTGATGTAGGATTTTTCCGGCTTGAGATCGAGAATGTAGAACTTGTTGATCCAGGGCGGCACGATCAGGAGCGGTGTGCGCAGCACCTTCTCGGTGGTGGGCTCATACTGGATGAGCTGCATCATCTCGTTCTGGTAGATCACCTTGCCGGGCGTCGTCGCCATGTTGACGCCAAGCTCGAGATTGTCCGGATTGGACTGGCGGATCTTCAGCATGCCCTTGCCGGCCGCGATGTCCTCGGAAAGCATTTGCAGGCCACGCGCCAGATTGTCGCCGGAGCTTGCGACCGTCTCGCGCAGCACCTCCGGATTGGTCAGCACGAAATTCGACGGCGACAGCGCGTTGGTGAGCTGCTGCATGTAGAACTCCGCCTTGCGGCGGGTGTGCGGATCCAGGCCGTCGGCGTCGTCAACCAGTTCATGCGCGCGCTTGGTGGTGAGCAGATAGAGCTGCATCATGAAATCGAAGAACTGGTTCGATTTCCATTCCGGATCGGCGAAGCGCTTGTCGCGGGGCGAGGGCACGATCGCGGGCGGCGCGTCCTCGCCGGCCATGCGCCGGGCCGCCGAGCCCCAGAGGTCGAGATAGTCCTTGGCAAGCCGCGTCTGGAGCTCCGAGGACCGTGCGTTATCTGACAGCCAGTATTGAGCGACCGCAGTGAACGTCTTGACCATCTCGGTCAGTTCGGGCGGCGGCCGGTCTTGGACCTCGCCGGTTTCGCGCGGCTTGAGATAGGCGGCAAGCGCCTTGCCTCCGCTTTCCATCGCCCGCGCGACGTTCATCGCGAAGGCTTCCGCATCGAACGTCTTCTCGGGTGTGGGCGTTTCGGTCGTGACGGTACTCATGACGAGAACAGTAACGATTCAAACCGCGTTCGTCACCGCGAAGCTCGCACCATCTAGGGTTAATCGTGCGCGAACATGTGCTGCACTGCGATATAGTTCTTGGTTCTGTCACAATCAGGGTTCACCACGGCGTCAGGGGCCTTGGATGTGGTCGGCTCACGCCATTGAGGGCAGCAATGGTTTGAGCTGAGGCTGGCTGTTGGAGTAAGCTCCACCGGCCGTGCTGTTGGGACGAGTAGGGGATTCCCAGTGTTGGCGTTGAGGGACCGACAGACGAGGCGGCTTGCGCCGTGCGCGCTGCTCATCATTGCGTTTACGCTCGGCGGATGTTCAAGCCAGATTGCTGACTTGACGCCCGCTGACACGCAGCCGCATCCGAAAGAGGCGGGTGGCTATCTGCCGGTGCATGATCTGCCGCCGGCGCGCGACGAGGCGGTGATCCCGCCGGATCAGCGCGCCAAGATCGAAGCCGAGCTGGCCGCCGCGCGCGACCGCCAGGCCGCGGCGGCGGCCAAGGATGCGAACGGCAAGTAATTCCGATCCAAGTAGCCCCGAGCTTAAGCAACCCCCGCGCCAACGTAATCGCTGGCGCGTCCGCGTCTCCGTGCTAAAAGACCTCATTCAGCCGAAAGTCAGGGTGAGGGAGTTCAGTCCCTGCCTTAAGGATCTTGCTCTAAGCATTTGATTTGGAGCGATTTTCAGGCAGGGTCCGGTATCCTCTCGATTGTAGTGTCGAGGCCGCCCGATTCTGCCCTGGCCGGTTGCTCGGAGCCTGGAACCCATGGAAGAATTTTACCGTATCCGCCGTCTGCCGCCTTACGTATTCGAACAGGTCAACCGGGCCAAGGCGGCCGCGCGGAACGCCGGCGCCGACATCATCGACCTCGGCATGGGCAACCCGGACCTGCCGGCCCCGCCGCATGTGCTGGAGAAGCTCAAGGAGACCCTCGGCAAGCCGCGCACCGATCGCTACTCCGCCTCGCGCGGCATCCCCGGCTTGCGCAAGGCGCAGGCGGGCTATTACGCCCGCCGCTTCGGTGTGAAGCTCAATCCGGACACCCAGATCGTCGCGACGCTGGGTTCGAAGGAGGGCTTCGCCAACGTCGCGCAGGCGATCACCGCGCCGGGCGACGTCATCCTCTGTCCCAATCCGAGCTATCCGATTCACGCCTTCGGCTTTTTGATGGCGGGCGGTGTCATCCGCTCGGTGCCGTCGGAGCCGACGCCGCAGTTCTTCGAAGCGGTCGAGCGGGCCATCGTCCACTCGATCCCGAAGCCGCTCGCACTCGTCGTCTGCTATCCTTCGAACCCGACGGCCTATGTCGCGAGCCTCGACTTCTACAAGGACCTCGTCGCCTTCGCGAAGAAGCATGAGATCCTGATTCTGTCCGATCTCGCTTACGCCGAGGTCTATTTCGACGAGAACAACCCGCCGCCCTCCGTGCTCCAGGTGCCCGGCGCGATGGACGTCACCGTCGAGTTCACCTCGATGTCGAAGACCTATTCGATGGCCGGCTGGCGCATGGGCTTTGCGGTCGGCAACGAGCGCGTCATCGCAGCGCTTGCCCGCGTGAAGTCCTATCTCGATTACGGCGCGTTCACGCCGGTTCAGGTTGCCGCGACCGCGGCGCTGAACGGCCCCGATGATTGCATCAAGGAGATGCGCGACACCTATCGCAAGCGCCGCGACGCGCTGGTGGAGTCGTTCGGCCGCGCGGGCTGGGAGATCCCGCCGCCGGACGCGTCGATGTTCGCATGGGCGCCGCTGCCGGAAGCCTTCCGCAGCGTCGGCAGCATGGAGTTCGCGACCCTGATGGTCGAGAAATCCGGCGTGGTGGTATCGCCCGGCGTCGGCTTCGGCGAGCATGGTGAAGGATATGTCCGCATCGCCATGGTGGAAAACGAGCAACGGATCAGGCAGGCCGCGCGCGGCCTGCGCCGCTTCCTTGAAAGCGGCATCGAAACGTTGCACAACGTGGTTCCGCTCGCCAATCGGCGTTAATTCCTTCCGGCAGGTTTTCGAAGCATTATGGTCGCACCCCTGAAAGTGGGTATCGCGGGGCTCGGCACTGTGGGCGCCGAAGTTGTCCGCTTGATTGAAACCCAGGCCCGCGTGCTCGCGGGCCGCAGCGGCCGTGGCATTCGCGTCGTCGCCGTCACCGCGCGCTCCAAGGCGAAGAAGCGCGGCATCGATCTGCGCGGCGTCGAATGGGCCAAGGATCCGCTCGCGCTCGCTACCCATCCTGGTATCGACTGCTTCGTCGAGCTGATGGGCGGTGCAAGCGACCCCGCGCTCTCTGCGGTCGAGGCGGCGCTGAGCGCCGGGAAGTCCGTCGTCACCGCCAACAAGGCGCTCCTTGCCAAGCACGGCATCAAGCTGGCGAAAGCCGCCGAAAAGCACGGCGGTGCGCTGAATTTCGAGGCAGCCGTCGGCGCCGCGATTCCCGTCATCAAAACGTTGCGTGAAGGTCTCGCCGGAACCGGTATCAACCGCGTCTACGGCATCCTCAACGGCACCTGCAACTACATCCTGACACGGATGGAGCAGGAGGGCCTGTCGTTCGCCGAATGCCTGAAGGATGCGCAGCGGCTCGGCTATGCTGAGGCCAATCCGTCCTTCGACGTCGACGGCCACGATACCGCGCAGAAGCTCGCGATCCTGGCGAGCCTCGCCTTCGGCACGAAAGTTGCTCAAAGCGCGGTGTATGTCGAAGGCATCTCCTCGATCGCTCCGGAAGATCTTCGCGCGGCCGCCGATCTCGGTTACCGCGTCAAGCTGCTCGGCGTTGCCGTTCGCACTGCCAAGGGCATCGAGCAGCGCGTGCATCCGACCATGGTTCCAAAGTCGTCCTCGATTGCGCAGGTGATGGGCGTCACCAATGCGGTCACGATAGATGGCGAGGGCATTCCGCCGATCACGTTGGTCGGCCCCGGTGCGGGCGGTGCCGCGACGGCCTCTGCCGTGGTCGCCGACATCGCCGACGTAGCGCGCGGCATTCGCGCCAATCCGTTCGGCCGGCCGGTCGCGCAATTGCAGGATACCAGCAAGGCGCCGATGGAGCGGCACGAGGGCGGCTATTACATCCGCCTGCTGGCGCGTGATTTCCCGGGCACTGCGGCTGCGATCGCCACGAGGCTCGCCGAGCAGAAGATCTCGATCGAATCCATCGTGCAGCGCCATCCCAATGGCGGCCCCGCGCAGACCGGCGGCAAGGCTGTGCCCGTGCCCGTCATCCTGATCACCTATGCGACCCATGAGGACGCCGTCCGCCGCGCGCTTGCCGCTGTTCAGCACGACAAGGTGATTAGCGGACGGCCGCAGGTGATCCGGATCGAGAAGAACTAGAGCATGATCCGGACCCGGATGGCCGCATTAGCGCAAAGCGTGCAGCGGTTTTCCGATAAGATCATGCTCAAACAAAGAGCGGTTCGAACCGAACCGACGCGTCACGAATTGATGCGGACAGATGTCCGCTTGGGCTAGGTTTTGAAGGAGTGAGCCAATGTCGACCCATATTGAAGTCCCCCCGCATGCCTTGCTCGAGCGCATTCTCACGCTGGAGATCGTGCGGGTGACGGAACGGGCGGCGGTGTCCTCGGCGCGATTGCGCGGCCACGGCAACGAGAAGCAGGCCGACCAGGCCGCGGTCGACGCGATGCGGCGCGAGCTCAACAAGCTGCCGATCCAGGGCACCATCGTGATCGGCGAGGGCGAGCGCGACGAGGCTCCGATGCTCTATATCGGCGAGCAGGTCGGCCTCAAGGCTGGCCCCCAGGTCGACATCGCGGTCGACCCGCTCGAGGGCACCACACTGTGCGCCAAGAACATGCCGGGTTCGATCGCCACGATGGCGATGGCCGATGGCGGCACGCTCCTGCACGCGCCCGACGTCTACATGCAGAAGCTCGCGATCGGTCCCGGCTACGACAAGGGCGTCGTCGAGCTCGATGCCTCGCCGGCCGATAACGTCCGTCGTCTCGCCAAGGCCAAGGGCGTCAAGCCGGAAGGCATCACCGTCCTCGTGCTCGATCGTCCGCGCCACGCCGACATCATCCAGGGTGTGCGCTCGACCGGCGCTGCCGTGCGCCTCATCACGGACGGCGACGTCGCCGGCGTGATCCACTGCGCCGACCCCGATAATACCGGCGTCGACATGTATCTCGGCACTGGCGGCGCGCCGGAAGGCGTGCTCGCCGCCGTGGCGCTGCGCTGCATCGGCGGCCAGATGCAGTGCCGCCTGATCCTTGACTCCGACGAGAAGCGCGAGCGCGCCGCCAAGATGGGCGTCAACGATCCCAAGATGATCTACGGCATCGAGGACATGGCGCGCGGCGACTGCCTGTTCGCCGCCACCGGCGTCACCACCGGCTCGCTGCTCTCGGGCGTCAAGTTCCGCAAGGACGGCGTGATCGAGACCGAGACCGTCGTGATGCGCTCGGTCACCGGCACCGTGCGCTACATCAAGGCCGAGCACCGGCAGCTCGAGAAGTTCCATCTGGACTGAGCAAGGCAACAACAACTGCCGTCATTCCGGGGCGCGACGCAGTCGCGAGCCCGGAATGAGAGCGAGGAGGGAAGCGCACATGTCCGATCTCTCCGCCGTCAAAGCCCTCGTCTTCGACGTGTTCGGCACGGTCGTCGACTGGCGCACCAGCCTGATCACCGACTTCATGTGGTGGGCCAAGGGCCGCGGCGTCACTGCCGACTGGACCGCGCTGGTCGATGGATGGCGGGGGATGTACGTCGCCTCGATGGACGACGTGCGCAAGCACCCCGAGCGCGGCTATGTCATCCTCGACGACTTGCATCGCCGCTCGCTGGAGAAGCTGGTCGAGAAGTTCGCGATCAAGGGCCTTAACGAAGCCGATCTCGATTACCTCACCAAGGGCTGGCATCGCCTCCACCCCTGGCCCGACAGCGTCGCCGGCCTGACGCGGCTCAAGACAAAATTCGTGATCTCGCCGCTTTCGAACGGCAACGTCGCGCTGCTCACCAACATGGCGAAGTTCGCTGGCCTGCCCTGGGACCTCGTGATGTCCGCCGAGCTGTTCGAGCACTACAAGCCCGATCCCGAAACCTATCTCGGCGCCGCGCGCCTCCTCGGCCTCAAGCCGGAGGAGGTGATGATGGTCGCCGCCCACAACGGCGATCTTGCGGCTGCGCAGGAGAATGGCCTCAAGACCGCGTTCGTGGCACGGCCGACCGAATACGGCCCCCATCAAAAGGTCGACTTTGAAGCCACCGGCAAGTGGGACATCGTCGCCAAGGACTTTGGCGGGATCGCCGATCGGTTGGGGTGCTAAAGCGGGATGGCCAACGGCGCACCTTGGTTGGCGCGATCAGGGAGCCACACCTCATTCGCTCCGGCGGTTCCGTATCGCCCGATAGACCGAGGCGCCCTCCAGCGCGTCAAGCTGGACGGCCATGGTCCGCCATTGGTCAGCCAACTCCCGGAGAGTGTACGCCGTCAGGCGATCGGAGGCCCTGCTGGCCATCTCCTCGCATTGGTCGGCTTTCATCTTCATTTCATCGGCGCGCAACATGAGTGGCAATGAACGGGCGCAAACAGCGTTCCAAAATTGCCAGTTGAGATGACCATGAGCAAGACAGTCCCAGAACGGTATCGGCACCTTCGGACGTTTGCGTTCGGCGACAGTCCTGCGCTCGCCGATGCATTGCTCGAACTGGTCATCAAGGGCATCAAGACCGCAACTTGCAGCACCGAAGACGAGCCGAACACCTCGACGCCCGGTGAGCGTTGGGTCGTGCTCGACGGACGCGGAGAACCGCGCTGTGTCATCGAAACCACCGAGGTCACGTATCGGCGCTTCCATGAAGTCGACGCCGCTTTTGCCTACGATGAAGGGGAAGGCGATCGGAGCCTGGCCTATTGGGCTTGTGCCCATCGTACTTATTTCGGCCGGCTCGGACGATTCCAAGAGGACATGATGCTGATGTGCGAGCGCTTTCGTCTGATCGAGGTGTTCGACGATCTCCCACAGTCCGAACAGTAGCTGACGTTGCTTGCACGTGGCCGACCGAACGCGCTCGCTTGAAGGGCGCCAATTTCAGAGCCACCGGCATCTTGGATCTTGTCGTCACAGATGGGCGGCAGCACCGATCGGCTCGGGTGCTGTCACGCGGGCGTAGGAACGTCGGAGGTCGGCCCTGGTTGCCGATCATGTCAGCCGTGACAAATCTGCTTGCTCGAAGGCAACAGTTGCTCAAGCAGCTCGAGAGTGGCGCGTCGGAAGTGTCACGCCAGCAAGCCGAGCGTCAGCTCGAGCAAATCGATACAGCGCTGGAGTTGCTGGAGTGGTTGGCCAAAGGCAGAGATCACAAGAAGCCATGACCCTCAATCCGACAGAGGGCGGCCTGCGGTTGGTCCACTGGCGTGGCGGACGCTGCCCTTAACCCAGTTAAAGGCGACTCGACCATTCTATGGCTATTGCACGAGGGAGTTACCGATGCGCCTCGGAACCTTCGTCGTCGGGATCGACTTGGTTCATGCGAGCTTACTGAGGCAGATGCGAAAGTGAACACAGGCGGGATGCTGGAACCGGTCGCAGACAGCTCCATGAAGCGTCCGGTACTTGTGGTGGACGACGATGTCCTGGTCCGCTCAATGATCGCGGATGTTCTGCGAGGCGCGGAGTTGGTCGTCATCGAGTGCGGCGATGCGGACGAAGCCCTGGAAATCCTGGGGTCGGGAATAGCCGTGGCGCTCTTGCTGAGCGATGTTCGCATGCCGGGTTCGATGGACGGCGTTGGTTTGGCGAAAGCTGCTAGAACCACGCATCCCGATCTTAAGATCGCCCTTACGTCTTCGGAGCGACCTCCGGAAGATGCTCTCTGCGATGAATTCTTCGCCAAGCCGTGGGATGTCGGCCACGTGATCAGAGGCGTCAAATCCCTGCTGAACGGCTAGGAACACTCCAGCGCTGCGCCGGTTAGCCGGCATGGACGTAGGACCAGACACGAAGACGCGGACCGTCTTGCTCGCCGAAGATGACGTGCTGATGCGCATGTCGCTCGCCGAGTTCCTGCGCGGATGTGGTTATCGCGTGCTGGAAGCCAGATCGGCGGAAGAAGCCATTGCGCTCATCGAGGCTGACACGTTCACTCCCGAAGTCGTTGTGAGCAATGTAGAGCTCGCCGGCGATGGCTTCGGTATCGCGAACTGGATCCGAAACAACGCGCCGCATCTTACGCTGATCCTGACCGGTACGCCCAAACGCGCAGCCAATGTGGCAACGTCGCTTTGCGAGAATGGACCGCTGCCCCCGCCATATGATCCGCAGCTATTGCACCGCCGACTGTTGCGCTTGATTGCAAGCCGGAAGTCTCTTGGAGGGGACCGAAAGCGCAACGCGCTTCAAGCGGGAATGAAGCCTGATGCGCCAGCGACGGGCGCGATGTTTAGAGGATGATATCGGAAAAGTGTGGAGCGGTGTTCCCTCGCGATAAACGCGGAACGCGTTTGCGCGGAGATCACGCTCAAACAACACCTAAAGTGCGATGACGAGTCATCCTAATCTCATCGCGCTTTAGATTAGTTGGGGCCACGCTGTGTCGCCGCTCGGTCGAACGCACGAGCGAGCGTGGTGGCTGCGTTCGCGTCAATCGTCGGCACCTGGTCGAGCGTCTTCTTGAGCTCGGAGGCTTCCAGTGCGAAGAGCTTGTCCGGGTCCTCGGGCGCATTCTTCACCCCCGCGAGCAAGCGCTGCCGAACGCCTCCCAAGACTTCTGTCACGGCCGGCGCTCCGTTCGCCGTCTCCTTGAGTCCGAGCAGCAGGGGGACCCGCGCCCCACGATGTGTGTCCTTTGGCGTCATCCGCTCCTTGAGCTTGTCGAAGCTGGTTTCGTAGGCACCAATAGCGACGATGCGATCGTTCTCGGCCAATTCGGGTGAGGTGATCACATCGGCTCGCAGGTTCAGCATTTGCTCTTCGGCCTTCTCAAAATCCCGTTTCATGGTGTTGAGTGCGACATCTCGCCAACGCTGATGAAAGCCGAGCTGCGTCAGCGGATTGATCGAGTCAGGCCCGTCGGGCAGGAGGGTGGCCGTGTGCTCGATGGCGAGGAGGCAGTAGTCAAGTCCGGAGATGCGCCGGCCGTCCAGAAGAAGTCTGTTGTCCGTCACCGTCAGGCGGCTTGCCGTGGCGTCGTCCAGAGTGGATCCTGCGACCAGCAGATAACCGCTTTGACCGAGCGTGTTCCCATCGGCATAAGAAAACAGCGGTGTGACGATGTTCAGCCCGAACAGGCCGGCGATACGGTCATAGACCTTTTCCGCCACTTTCAAGCCTTCGGTTGCGCCCGGAACGAGCCCGGTCTGCGAAGTCAAGTCCGCGGCGAGTTGCAAGACCTGTTGGGCGATGTCGTGGAAGGGCAGGCGAAACAGTCCCACGAAGAGGGAAAGGTTATCCTGCTTCATCGGAGCCCGCCTGACGGCATAAATGTTCTTGAATTCGATATAGCCCGGGGTGGCACCTGCGGCCTTGAGCTGGGCAGCGATCTCGTCGTTACTCAGGATCGTGGGTCGGCGCTGGCGTTCACTGCCGAAGCTGAACTCTGTGAGCACGACCCCGAGCGGAAGAAACGAATTGAAGAATTTTCCGCCCTCCCGCAAGTTCATCTCGACCATGCGGACGCCGAAATAGCTCGCCTCTGGGACGAATGCCTTGCCCGTCGCAATTGCGCTGCTGCCACTGGCGGATCCGACATAGCCGACGAATGGACGCTCGAGCCCCCGGCTTGACCAGTGATCGACGGTGTCCCTCAGCGTGGTCCAGAGCGTCATGGCTAACTCCCCATCCGCGAATTAGGACCTCATTGCCCAGTCCGTCGACTGGGCGAGCAAAATGGGCGAGATCCAGATCGGACTCTCCTCGTCATGGCTCAGCCCTTCCCAAGAGGTGCGGCAGGCCCTGCGGAAGGCAAGGCAGACGGATTGGGTCATGCACAGCTCGTTGTAAAAGGCCCTCGCGAAGTCCGGCGCGCGGTCATCCTCGACATTCCAGCGGAAACCCAGGGCATAGGGAATCCCATTCATGACCAATTGTTGCACGCTGCCCTTGGAGATGCCGCGGCACGCCGAAAGATAGACGAGCCTGGTGGCCGAAAGGCCGTGATGTGCAGCCAACTTGTCGAGCTTCAGCCCCATCGCTTCCTCTGGTTTCTCGCCGGGCAGGATGAGGGTCGCGCTCTTTTGGCCGTCGCTCCAGGCGTGGCCGGCGTAATGCAGGATTGTCGGCTGCACCTCGTGGATCCGGGCAAGTAGATGCGTTGCTGCCTTGCCCGGCGGTGCCTGGGACAAGTCGACCTCCTTGACGTCGAAATGGTCGGCTTCTCGCAGCGCGCGCAGGTATTGCAGCTCAATGTCAATGTTGCCGAGCTTATCGAACTGCTTTCCATCGTACGTGACACGCTCGTATTGCTTCGCAGGGTGTTCTCCGACCTGCGAGCGAACGAACAGCAGCGTCGCTCCTCGTGGGATACGTGTCTGGGCGGCTGGCGCCCTGAGCCGAGCTGCGGGTGGTATGCGTCGGACGATCGGGGCGTGGAGAAGCACGAATGGCCCGTTCTCCTCGGTCCGGAGATAACGAACGCTTGCTTCAAACGGTGCGGGATAGAAGTCCGCATCATTGATCACGAACCGAAATGACAGCCCCTCCAGCCCGCCGGCCGCATTCTCGATCTGCGAGAACAGTTGCTCACCAACAGCCTTGACCACGAAGCTCTTGAACAGCCGCGTCCCGACCACGCGCGTCTTGTCGAGCCAGCTCCTGGGCAAGCTCGTGCCGATCCGGTACGCGGGGTCGGCGCAGTCTTGCGGCATCTCGTCCCGGGCATAATCCTGGGCGACGGACTTGAGATCTTCCAGGTCGCTGACCGTATTCCAGCGCAGCATGGTGGCGCCATCGCCGACGCCCAGACGGCATTCGACCTTGCTGCTTTGGATCTCCGTCTCGATCACGCGAAAGCCCCCTGGGATCGCATTCGTGTTATCGGGGCGTCCGGTGAGCATTGCGATGAACGGACGCAGAATCCTATGCTGATGCAGCTGGAGCGTGTCCATCGGCAACATCAGGGCGTTGCCTGTCGCCGTGCATTCGGCCTCCAGCTCTGCGCCGGCGGCGAAATTCGGAACGATGACCAGGACGGGCGTACGGGGCTCGCGGGCTCGCACGACCTCGAAGACGCTCCGCGCGCCGCGGGTCGAGCGCGTATCCCGCCGCGCGCGCGGATCTATCGGCAACTCGGCGTCAAGGACGAGCAGCCCGGGTTCGCCGGCGGTGATCCATTCGCTTGTCTGGTCCGCGGTCTTCAGGGGTTTGGCATGCACGTCATCCCGCGCGATGTCTGCCGCGTGCAGGAGCCTGGACAGCGTGTCGAACATATCCTGTTCAGCAGTTGCTATCGCAATCTTGGCGGTCATGGCGCGGCCTCCTCGGTGCACAGCGGCAACCTGATCTCAAATCCCATGCCGTGTTGTTCGGTCAACGTGCCGCCGTGCTGCCCGACGGACATCTCAATTGCCTCAATCGCGACACTGGCCATTTCCCGGGCCCGGATTTGACTGCGCTCGATGGGGTCTGCAACCTGGCTTTCAAGAGCCTGAGTAGCAAGTTCAGGCAGGTGCATGCGTATCAAGACGTGACGCGGCGAACTCTCCGCGATTTCGACCGTCAGCTTGTCGGTCAGGGTCACGCGCAGCATGAGCAGGGAGCCCAATGCCGAGCGGAACGCAAAGCTTAGCCGCTCGGGCCAACCCTTCACGAGCACACGCGCGGCAAGGTCGATCTTGTCGATGATGGTGACTGCCTCCCGATCTTCCTGCGGCAGATTGTCGATGTCCCGGTAGAGGGCTTGCAGTACGTCGAACTCGATTGGCGCATCCCGTGGTGTCTGCTGGACGGTCAGACGGTCGGACAACCGTTCGAAAGTGAGATCGGCCTTCAAGAGGTGATTCGCAGCCTGGTCGAGCAGCCTGGCGCAGTCCTGCATCTGTTCAGGCTCGCGCAAGCGGTTCTTGGCGCTTCGTAACAGGCCGTCGGCCATCAGCAGGGGAGCGCGAGTCTGACGGGCGACGGCGGTGACCGTCTCCTCCAGATAGTGCAAGTCGCTCTCCCGGCTTTGGTCGGCGAGGTTGGTAAAGAGCCAGAGATGATGGCCGTAATCGTCATGGAGCGGATCGCAGTTTGCCAGCGTCGCCACCTCGACACGAGGCTCGGCGCCTATGAGCAGACGGATGCGGATGCGATGCTCGATGCCCGACTGGGCCAATGCCGTGCAATCCTCGTCGCGGGCGCCGAATGAAGCGAGCCGTGCGCCTCGGACCTGCCCGAACATGACTTCGGCGGCACGGTTCAGATCACGAATCTCGCCGACCGCATCTACGATTATGGCGACCTGCTCAATTCTATCCATGAGCCGCTTTTCGATCGTTTGGTGCCAACGGGCGGCGAAAATCTGCTCGCAATCGGCGGCCAGTCCGCGGGCGGCTTCCCGATCGGGTCCAAGGAACGCATTGAACTCGGAGGATTCAAGATCCAGAACCATCTCGATCTTGCCGTTCACGAACAGCGGCACCGTCATCGCCGACCTTTGATCCGGCGCAGTGCGAATGAAGCCGTAGTTTCGCTCGCAATCGGTGACGTCAGGGGCGACCAGGATCGACTGTTCGGCCAGGCAATGGCCAAGCATGCCTGCGGATAGACCCTGCGTGTATTCTTCCCGACTGCCGGCCTCCCTGACCAGGAGATCCCGGTCATTTTCGCAATGCTCAGCGAACAACACAAAGCACGAACGAGCGCGGTCGACCCGGAATACGCCGACATATTCCCAGCCAAAGCAATGCATGGTTCCCTTGGCCAGGAGTTCCGCGATCGCGTGGGTGCTGAGGGCCTTGTTCAGGTCGTCCCGGAGTCGTCGCTGAGCGAGGGCGCGGGAGCGTTCGATGGCTGCGTCCGCGGCCTGCAAGACTTCCTCGACGCCGAGATTGTGCAAGGTTCGCAGATCGGCTGCAGTGAATTTGTGGGTGCGGCTCAGCAGGCACAACGCGCTCCGGAAGCGGCCGCCGGCCTCCCGGATCGGCAGCACGATCATCCTGTCGAGCCCGTCGCGAAGGATGGCCTTGCTGACGGGATTCTCCCTCTCGTCCGGGTTAAGGCGCTCGACGAACAAGCGCAGATCGTTGTCCCAGGTCTGTCCTTGCTTGAGCCAGTCGATCACGCCGGGCGAGACTTTGAACCAGCGCGTACTCCACTCCCATTGGGGCTGCGGCACGATCGCGTGTGCCCGCCAATGATCGCATGCCTCGTTATAGATTCCGAACGTGGCCATCTCGAACGGTATGACTTTGCGGATTGCGGCAAGCGTCGCCTCGATGATTTCCTGCGGATCCTCGTGGTCAACCAGGATGGTCTTCAATTGCTGGCGGGCGAGATCTTCATCGAGCGGGGCAAAGAGCAGCCGGAGTCCGGCGCGGCCATTCGGCCCCTCCTGATAGGGCGCTCCACTGATCCTGGCGGGTTTGGATTGCCCGTCACTTGTGCGGAGTTTGACGAAATCAGAGAAACCCGTCAGCGCATCGAGCCATTCCGCTTGTTTTTCGCCAGCATCTTCCCCTTCGAGCTCGAGTGCCTCGGACAGTAGCATCTTCTTGAGGTCGGCTTCGGAGAAGCCAAGAATCTGGGTGGCGCGCTCGTTGGCAAACCGAATCCTGCCGCTCAGGTCTGTGCGGAGGACACCGTCCTGTAGAGCGTCAAGCCGGCTTCGCTCGGCGCTCTGATCGAGCAAAAGAGCGTAGTTGCCCTGCTGACCGCTTTCATCGCGTAATGGTCCGATCTCCACCCTGACCTGAAGAACGGTACCGCGGGATTGAATGTCCACGCGCAGGCTCGTGTTTGTTTCGGCCTTGAGAGCCGCACAGATGTCAGCAGCGCGGCTTCCAAAGAGGACGGGGAAGGGGGTGCCATACGTGTCCGGAGCAAGCCTGTCGAAGGCGGCGTTCGCGTAGATGATGCGACCGTCGTTGCCTAATTCGACAAAGGGGATTTGGCTTTTGTGCACAGCTTCGTCGAGCGCATCGTAGCGATCGGACAGCACATTGAGGACAGCGCACTGCGATTGAAGGATCTTGTCTATGGTTGAAGTATCCAGCCCGTGCTTCAGGGCCAGCATTTGGGTCTGTTCGTCGATCAGTGGCTGCAGTGCACTTTTCAGGCTCGTTCGCCGACCGCGAAGCGCTCCGATCACATGTCGCCGTATGCTTTGCTCCGTACTCAGGAGGTCGCGGGCCCGAACATCCAGGACGGGCGATAGTGTCGAGCTGAACTCAGGCATGGCAGCCTCACACACTCAACGTTACGCGAACGCTTACATCGATTTGACCTTAAACAGACTTCAATTGCATTTGCGTCGATTGCGTCGATGCGATTGTGGCCAGGACGAAGGAGGAGGCCGGTTGTCACCGGCCGGGACTCACAGGCCAAGGCTCCAAAGGTCAAGGCTCCAAAGGTCAAGGCTCCAAAGGTCAAGGCTCCAAAGGCCAAGGCTCAAGGGCCAACACTCGCCACGACGTCGTCCGGCTGTAGTCTAGGCGAAATACGACCTTCGAATGTGTTAGCTAATTCACAGATCAGGCTCCCAAAACAGAGAATTTCGGGTCCGAGCGGCACCTCGGCGTTCCTCGATCTTTTTCGAGGCGTAGCCGTCGCAGGGCTTTCTGGTGGCCGCGTGTAGCAAGCAACTCAGCGACGATGGCCAATCGGGAGGCCGAGCTTCAATGCCTTTTGGCGTACCGAGCCTTCCGTTCGCTTCATCTGTTTTGCTATCTTAACAACAGGCGTCTTTGCCTTTGAGTGGGCGCGAAGTTGCTTGACGTCGGCTGCGGAGTATTCGCGGCGAATAATTCTTTTCTTGGCTTTCTTGGCCATCACGACTTCCTGTTTTTGGGGAGGGCGCTTCCTAGCACGAAGGGCCAAATTGGCAATGCATTTTGGGCCATGTCACGCCGATGCGCGCGGATTGACCATGCGATCTCGGAGTGATCAGCCAATCAGCCGCAATTCCAGATCGGTCCGATTGGTGTCCGCGTCCAGCACGGGCCAAAGGTGCCGTTGTTGTAACGGCCATCATAGAAGCCGGGCCGGCCAAAATAGTGCCAGTTGCCGTCAAACCCGTAATAGCTGGGGACCGGGTCGATGTACCAGGGGCGCCGGCTGCTGCGCGCCATGCGACGCACCGCGGCCTTCTGCGCATAGGGCGGAAGGCTGTTGCTCGGCGGCTGGTGATAGCCCGGCAAGAAGCCGTAGCCACGCCAGACTGGCGCCGGCCGCTTGTGACTTGCCGCAGCCGGCGCGACGACCGGCAGCAGCGACAGAACGACGGCGATCGATGGAAACACGAGGCGCGACATCAGCAGACAATAGACGGTCGATTGTGGGGAGGCGATTCAAATCGGAGTGCTAGCCTCTATGGGACGAGCGCGCCCCGTTGCTCCAACGGTCCCGGATTGAGGACCGCGCCGTTGACCTTTCCGGCCTCGTCGCGACGGAAGGCGATCCGTGTGTGATCGCCGCTTTCGACGTGGAATTCATCTTTTGACAGGGCCGCCAGCGGCGTCGGCTGGCCCTTGTCGAAATCGAGGATCGACCAGGCGCCTGTTGCCTCGACGACGAGCTTGCCGTCCGCAACACCGACTTGAAGCGCGACACTGCGCGACGGAACTGCCTCCCGGGCAAAGGCGACAACGAGCGGATCGGTCTGCTTCGCGCGGATGATCTTGAGCTTGATCATCGCGTTTGTCGGCCCCGAAATCCGGCGAAAGGCCGCTTCCAGGCTCATGCCTCTGGCCGAGACTCCGTCGATCGCTGCTATGAGGTCTCCCGCCATGACGCCGGCCCTCGCGGCGGGGCCGCCGCCAACCGGTTTGATCACTCTTAGTCCGTCCGTCTCCACGACAACGGACTCAAGGCCGGTCCAGCCGTTGCCGTCCGCGACCGCGACTTGTCTGTCCAGCGGGCTTGCGGATCCGCCGAAAACGTAACGTCCGACATAGTCGGTGAGAGCCGCGGCATTCGACTGCTCCGAGGCGACGGGCGTGGGAGCTTCGGGAATCTTCAACGCCGCGTAGGGCAGGCGACGGATGGCGTTGAAATAGAAGCCGTTCTCACTGAACTGGCTCCGCTGCATCATCATCACCAGGATCAGCTTCTGGGCCGGATCGATCGAGAAGAACGTGCCCCAGCTTCCCTGCCAGTTGAAGCTGCCGACCGCGCCCGGGATCAGGCTGAAATCCGGGTTGGTGCGAACGGCGAAGCCGAGCCCCCAACCGGTCCCGAAAGCCGGGCCCACCTCGTGCCCTGCGAAATGGATGTCTGACGGCATCGAGTTCGTCGTCATCAGCCGGACCGTTTCCGGCTTCAGGATGCGCACGCCGTCGAGCTCGCCGCCATTGAGCAGCATCTGGCAGAAGCGCAGGAAGTCGGGGGCCGTCGAAACGATCCCGCCGCCGCCTGAAAAGAACGTCTGCGGATGCGTGACGTCGCCATCCGAAAGCGGCGCGGGCTGCGCGCCCGGTACGGCCACGAGACGGGCGAGCTTGTCCTCCGGCACGTGGAATCCGCTGTCGACCATGCGCAGCGGCGCGAACAGGCGGTTTTGCAGAAACTGGTCGAATGTCTGACCCGAGACGACTTCAATGACACGCCCGAGCACGTCGTAACCGATCGCATATTCCCAGACTTCGCCCGGCTGGTGCAGGAGCGGGAGCGTGGCAAGGCTGCCGACGAAGGAGGCGATGGGCTTGTCGCGTCGGAACGGCGCCCTGGCGCCGTAAAGCGCGTGGATCACCGCATTGCCATATCCGGGATCGGCAAAGTCGGGCCCCGTATAAACGAGGCCGGACGTGTTGCGCAGGAGGTCCCGAATGGTCATCGGCCGCTTCGCAGGTTCAAGCGCGATGAGGATGGCATCCCCGGTGGCCGGATCGGTCTTGACGACCTGAATGTCCCTGAGCTCCGGCAGATACTGCGCCACGGGCGCATCGAGCTCGAGCTTGCCGTCATCGACCAGCATCATGGTCGCGACACTGGTGACCTGCTTGGACATCGAGCCGATGCGGAAGATCGAATCCGCCCGCATCGGAATTGTCTTGTCGTGATCCGCAAAGCCGGTCGGCTGCAAATAAGCGAGCTTTCCGTTGCGGGCGATCGCCACGACGAAACCGGAGGGATCGTCCTTCTTGGTCTGCGCCTCGAACCAGGAGGTGATGCGCGCCAAACGCCGAGCCGAAAAGCCGAGGCTGTCGGGATCGCCAACGGTCTGCAAGTCGTCGGCCAGTGCTGCACCCGTCAGACAGAGCATGACCACCGCCATGCATGAGGCCCGGACGATTTTCATGGGAGAGCGCTCCCGAACCGTGATTGTCATGATGCGGCCTCACGGCCGGAGCCGCCGTTCGGCTCGATCGTCGCAGATGAGCCTTCAGCCCGTAACAAGCCCATTCTGCTCTCGAAAATCATCGACGACCAATGCGGCATCGTTCCTGCAACGGAAACCGGTCTATACGTTACGTATCGTAACGCTACATTTAGCCGCGAGTGCCGTCAACGTTCGGCAGCCTCTACGTGCGTCTGTTTTGGTGTTTTCTAGCGCACGGTGGCGTGACCCCAGCGAACTCTTAGCAATCGTTGCAGGGTGCCACTGTTTTGCCCGACGGGTCAACCGATTTTCCGAAATGCAACGCGTCTTACCAACAACCCCGGCTACTTTGCATGGGGTTGTTTTACGAGTTTTGCTTCCTAGCATTACAGTTGCCGTTTTGTCTTGAGGTGAGCTCGCTGGGCTGCGGCTTGGTGGGCTCTGCGCCAGAGTGACCATGCGACGATGCGTGTGGGTTGGATTCGCTTTCGCGC